>NZ_JBSRTQ010000020.1:0-42917 GCF_055129145.1 Albimonas sp.
CGACCTGGTGGAGGACGACGCGCAAGGCGTGCGCTGGCGCACGGCGGCGGAGACGAAGCGCCTGCTCTCCATGATGACGCCCCGCCATCTCGCCCGGATCGAGGCGGCGAAGGCCGAGGCCGCCCGCGCCGGGCGCGCCCAGGCCGGCACGCTTTATCGCCGCACCCGACCCGATGGCGCGGGGGGCACGGTGCAGCGGGCGGAAGTGCGCTTCGACCTCGCGGGCTGCCTGCGCACGCCGGCGGGCGGGTCGTCGCGCCAGACGCTGGTGCTGGTCGAGCCTTCGGGACGGGTGCGGATGCGGCTGATCTCGGCGCGCGAGGCGGCGCGGCTGATGGGGCTGCCCGACAGCTACGCTCTGCCCAAGGGCTATACCGACGCCTACAAGCTGGCCGGCGACGGCGTGGCGGTTCCGGTGGCGCGCTGGATCGCCTCGCAGCTGGTGGAGCCGCTGCTCGACGCGATGGACGCGGCCGAAGCGGCATCCGACGTCAGGATCCGGGCGGCCGCGCGCCCCTGAGGTCAGGCGGCGGCGCGCCGCTAAACCCGCGCGCGGCCCCGGCCGAAGCCGGGCCGCGGCCGGCTTCTGACCAGCGCGTCGGGCGCGAAGACGGTGAAGGTGGCGTGGGCCCTGTCGGTCCCGCCCTGCCCGTCAGAGATGCCTTGGGCGAACGAGGTCTGCCGGCTCGCCCCCGACGCGAAGCGGTCGAAATCGCCGTCGCCCACCAGATCGACGAATCTGGGGGAGAGGCCCAAGTCCGACGACACCCGCGAACGGGTCGGCCGCGCCGGTCGGCGCCAGGACTCCCACCTCCGTGCCGGTTCATCAGCTCCAGGCCGGAGGCGTCGGTGACCTCGGTCACCGGATTGCGGTTCGCGGTCGGCGCGTCGCTGGCGGCGACGTTGACGGCGATGGTCAGCGCACCGCCTGGCGAGATCGTCGTCAGGGTCGGTGACGGACATGTCGGCGTCCAGCGGCTGCGGCGCGGCGTCGACCAGGTTTTCGCCGAAGACGACGCGCGGTCCGAAGCCGGTGAACCTGCCTCGCCACGATCAGCGATGACGCGAGCTTCCGGCCGCTCTGGCGCCCCCCCTTCGTCACCGCGCAGGCCGGCGAGGATGGTTTCCTCCTCAACGGCTTGGCGATGGCGACGCCCGCGCGGCCTGTGTCAGCCTGGTGGCGCGGTCCGACATGCCCCGCGGCTGGCGCGACCACCGCGGCGACGACGGCATGGTGCTGAACGTGGCCTCGGCGAGCCGGCGCCGACGGGCCTGTCGAAGCCGCATCCGCCGCGGCTTCATGACAGGCGACCGTGGGTGCTGCATCCGGGCCGGGGCGCGCTCTGCATCCTCGCCCCCCGCACCGGCGCCGCGACCGACGTCGCGCCCTGCCAGGGCCACGCCCGCGGTCCGGGCTTCGTCGGCCGCCACGCCGCCGCCGTCACGCCGGCCATGTGCGGCCTGCAGATCGTGGACATCGACAGCGGCCGGACCCTGCACCGGCTGTGCTGGAAGCGCACCCTCCGCGAGCGCGACGACGTCGCCATCCTGCCCGGGATCCGCCAGGCCGAAACGATCAGCTTTCTCGGCGCGGACATCGAACGCCACGTCACCATGGCGTCGGCCTGAAGTCTCCAGGCGCGATGCCGGCGGGGCCGATCTCGGTTCGCCGCGAGGGGACGTTCCAGATCCGCAGCGCCGGATCGGAAGGGGCGGCGAGCGCGCGCAATGGGAACCGGATCCTGAGGCCGGCACTGCACGCCGAAGGCAACAGCCGGGGTCGGAAGGGCGAGGTGGCGGGCCGAGGCTCGCAGGACCAGAATCCACAGGGCCGGAGCGGGGAACCGGCGTCGGTCGTCGCGATAGCGGAGAGAGACAGCTGGACCCAGGCGAGGAAGACCTCGCCTGGCATCGGGCCGCAGGTCGGCAGCGGCGCGTTCAGGCCCGACAGGCGCAGCGCGGGACGAAGGTCGTCGTCCGCCAATGATCTGGAGGTATGCCCATGCGCGGCGATCGCCGCGCAGGCGGGCCGTCTTCGTATCAGGCCCGGTCTCGTCGAGGAAGATCAGCCGCGCGGGGTGGAGGTCTGGCCGGCCCTCGAACCAGACCGGCCGGACGGCTCCCACGTCTTCGCGGTCCTGTCCGGCGGCATGGCCGTCCTTTTCGAACGCCAGGCCGTGGCGGGCGAAGCCGCGTCCGCGGCGTCCCGGCGGGACGCTCCGGCCTCCATCGGCCTGATCGCCCGGCCCCGAAGGTGATCCGAACAGGCTCGTCCCATCCAGGCCGGCCGTTCTCCTCCCGCGCGCAGGATGAATCGCAAGCCCGATGGGCGGGGAATCCCCTTTCGAGTCAGAGGCATGGGAGAACGCTCTAGGCGGTGTTGACGAAGTGGAGCGCAAAATCGGCCGACCGGCGCCGCGGCACACGAAGATGGCCTTCCGGCGCGCCCTGCCCCCCGGATCGAGCGCCTGCGCACGGGCGTCCCCCCGGCGGAATCGGCGGACCATGATCCTGGCCGCCGGACTGCGTCTGGTGGAAGTGGACGCGTCGAACCCGACCTGCGGCCCGATGACTGACGAGGGCTTCCGCGCCTATGCAGACCGGGTCCTGGTCCCGCCTCCCGGCGATGCGGTGATCCTGGACAAACCTCTCCCGCCGCAACGACGCCGAGGCCGCAGACGCTCGATGCCTTCAGGCCATGCGGATGCGCCAGTCCCTTCGCGGCCGCTCGTCATGAGCCGGAACGGTCGCAAAACCCTCCCGCAGCCGGCATCGCGCCCCAGGTCAGCTCGCCGCCCGCAGGCGGGCCGCCGCGTTGTCGAACGCGAAGAAACCGGTCGACTCGTCGAGACGTCTCACCTGGCCGCCGAGATCATGCGCGGCGGAGGCGCTCTTGTCGGCCAGCGACGAATTCTGCTGCGTGATCTGATCCATCGAGGCGATCGCGGAGGCGATCTCATCGACGCCCGAGGACTGCTCCCGACTGGCGGCAGAGATTTCGGTGATCGTGTTCGAAACGCTGCTGATCGCCTCGACGATATCCTTGAGCGCATCCCCGGTCTCGGTGACCAGCCGCACGCCGTCTTCGACGCTCGCGGCGCTGGACTTGATCAGGTTCTTGATATCGTGCGCCGCGTCGGCGGAACGCTGCGCCAGCATCCGCACCTCCGACGCGACGACGGCGAAGCCCTTGCCGGCCTCGCCGGCGCGCGCCGCCTCCACCGCCGCGTTCAGGGCCAGCAGATTGGTCTGGAAGGCGATGCCGTCGATTACGGTGACGATTTCCGTGATCTTGCTCGATCCCGCCTTGATCTGCCCCATCGCGTTCACCGCCGTGGCGACCACGGCCCCGCCACGGTCGGCGCGCTTGCGCGCGTCGACGGAAAGACTGGCCGCGTCGCTCGCATTCTCCGCGGACCGCTTCACGGTCGCAGCCATCTCCTCCATGGTCGCCGCGATCTCCTCCAGACTCGCGGCCTGGCTCTCGGCGCGCGACGACAGATCCACGGCGCCGTCGGCGATCTCTTCGGTGGCGGATCCGATGGCCGTCGAGGCGGCCTTGATGTCCTGCACGGTCTCGCCCAGACGTTCGATCGTGGCGTTCACGTTCGATTGCAGGTCGGCGAAGGCGCCCCGGTAGGCGCCTGTCATCCGGGCGTTCAGATCGCCGCGCGCCAGCGCCGCCATCACCGTCACCGTCTCGCCCACGCCCTTCGACACGGTCTCCATCAGGCCGTTCATCTGGCGGGCGAACAGGTTGAGCCCGTCATCCTCGAACCGGGGATCCACACGGGCCGAGAAATCGCCCGCATCAGCAGCCGACACGATCCGGGAGACGTCGACCTGCAGCGCCGCGCGCTCCGCCGCGTCGCGCTCGCGCGTCTCCGCCTCCCTGGCCGCGTCGTCGAGGCGCGCCTTCTCGATCGCGTTGAGTTTGAACACCTGCAGCGCCTGCGCCATCCGGCCGACCTCGTCGCGCCGGGACCGGCCGACGACGGCCACGTCGTGATCGCCCTCCGCCAGCCGGCGCATCGCATCGGTGATCCCGAGGATCGGCGAGGCGATCCCGTTCCCCACCCGCCAGGCGGCGCCCAGGCCGAGCGCGATCGCGACGATCATCCCACCGAGGACCAGCAGGTAAGTCTGCGACGCCGTCGAGTCGTTCGCCGCAGTGCGCTGGACGATCAGGGCCTGCTCTTCGGCATGGAAGGCGGCCAAAATCGCGCGGAAACGGTCGAAATATTGTTTGCCTCGGGCTTCGGCGACCATGTCGCGCATGTCGTCCATGCTCTTCGCGCCGACGATGCCGGTCCGCAGCTCGATCATCGGCTGGGCGACCTCGCCGAGCCAGCCGTCGATGATCTGCGCCGCCGCGCCGATCCGGGCGACCTGGGCGGGATTGTCGCCGACCGTCGTCGCGAGCGCCGCGACGAGCTCGGCGAAGCGGGCGCGCCCGGCTTCGAAGGGCTCGAGAAACGCCTCGTCGCCGGCCAGCAGATAGCCGCGCAGACCGGTCTCCATGTCGATCGCCGCGGTCAGGACATCCTTCGCCGCGCCGATGACCGCGTAGGTATGGGTCACCCAATCCATGGCCGCGCGCGTCTGGTCCGGGGTGGACACGCCGCCGTCAAGCTGCGCGTCGAGTTCGGCGCTTCGGTCCGACAACAGCGCGCGTTCGATCTCGATGAATTCGGCGATCTGGGTTCGGAAGCGGTCGAAGAAGACCTTGCCGCGCGCTTCGCCCACGATCCGGGCGACGTCATTCATCGAGGGCGCATCGCCGATCGCGCGGCGCAGGTCGATCTGGACCTCGGCGACCTGAGACTGCCATTCGCGCAGCACTTTCTCGGCTTCCGCCAGTCGGGCGACCTGCGGGGGATTGTCCGAAACCGTCTTCCGAAGATCCGTGATCGCAGCGTAGGCGGCCTTTTCGCCGGCGCGGTAGGGCTCGAGGAACGAGTCCGCGCCGGCGAGGAGGAAGCCGCGCATCCCGGTCTCCATGTTCACGGCCGAGGCGACGATGCTCTCCGCCTCCGACAGCACGACGCGCGTGTGGTCGACCCAGCCGCTGGTGCGCACCAGCTTGTCGACGTTGAACAGCGAGATCAGGCCGAGCCCGACCAGGAGCGCCAGCGTCGGCAGGACGCCCAGCAGGATCTTGGTGCTGGTCTTGAGATTGGCGAACCAGGTGGCGGGCGGCTCGGACGTGGCTTGCGTGTCGGCGACGGTCATCGCTGGGTCGAGGCCCCTGTCTTATCGGCGCGAGGCGGTCGATGACCTCGGCATGGCTGGCGGGCGACCGCCCGGACCGGTCCGAGCGAGTCCGCTCGTCGATCAGAGGGGGTTTTCCAGCAAGAACGTTCACAATGCGTTATCGGCGCGGCGCCGATCCGAACGGGTCACGTCACGCCCCCGCGAAGGAGGCGACCGCCGGCCGGCGGCGGACCGCATGTAGCTGACCAGTTTCGATCCACGCCCCCGCGAAGGGGGGGGACCGCCCAACACTTAACCTTTGGCGCAGGCGCTGAAAATACCGCGCGCTTCGCGAACCCGCAGGTCCGCCCCAGGCGAAGCGAACGGTTTTCGGCACGGTCTTCGCCCAGGACAGGCTTTTCAGGGAGTTGCGTCGCGTGCGAACCTGCCGGGGCGCGTCGGCGCCCTTGGGGTTCGCAGGCGTCACAGGATCAGCGGGCCGTTCAGGTCCAGGCTCGGCTTCGCGCCCACATGCTCGACCCGACGGGTCCAGTTCGATCCGAGGTGATAGTATCGCAGACTATCCACCTCAGGGCGGATGATCGCTTCCAGCCGCGCCTTCAGCCGGGTCCAGCGGGCGGGATCGACCTCGATCTCGAAGACCGAGAACTGGACGCGCTGGCCATGATCCTCGCAGGCGCGCGCCACCTGGCGCAACCGCTTCCTGCCGCTCTCGTCCTGGGAGCTCACATCGTAGGTCACCAGCACCATCATCGCTCAGCTCCAGAACCAGGGCGGATAGCCATCGAGGTCGCCGCGCAGATGGCGGGCGAGCAGCTGCGCCCGCAGATGAGCGACCAGTCCGAAGGGCGCCTTCTCCTGCAGGAACGGGCGCCGGCGCTCCTCCTTCTTCCGCTCCTGCCAGGCGGTCAGGACGGTGCGGCGGGCTTCGTCGGACAGGAGCGTCGCGCCGCCGTCCATCCGGCGGAAATCGCCGACGCGCAGCTGGCGGCGGTTGATCAGGGACAGGGCGAGCCGGTCGGCGAGCGGGGCGCGAAGCTCCTCCATCAGATCCAGCGCCAGACTCGGTCTTCCAGGGCGATCGCGGTGGAGAAAGCCCACGGCCGGGTCCAGGCCCACGCCTTCGCAGGCTGATCTGCAGTCGTGAACCAGAAGCGTGTAGAGAAACGAGAGCAGCGCGTTGACCGGGTCAAGAGGCGGACGCCGCGATCGGCCGATCCAGGCGAACTCGGGATCGGGCGAGCGGACCAGATGGCCGAAGACGGCGAAGTACCGGTTCGCCGCCTCGCCTTCGGAGCCGCGAAGCGTTTCGACGGAGGCGTCGGTGAGCTGCACCCGACGCAGAATGGCGGCCAGACGTGCGGTCGCATCTTCGAGCGCAACGCGCGCGCCATCTTCCATCTCTTGGCCATGGTCGCGCGAGGCGCGGCGCAGCACGGCGCGCTGGTTCGCGATCTTGCCCATCACGAAGGAGCGCACGATCTCCACGCCTGCGCTTTCGTCCGCGGCGCGATACTGGGCGCGGCGCAGCAGGACATTGCCGGTCGCAGGCCCCTCGATGCGGACCTTCTCGGCGCCCTCGATCTCGGCGACCAGGGTCTCGCCATCCTTCCTCAGGACAGCGCCTTCGGTCGTGACGTAGACGGTGTTGAGCAGCTTCTTCACGGCGCGTCGTCCTCGGCGAGCGCGCGGGTCACCATCCGGTCGCGCCAGGCTTGAACGGGGCGGGCGACGACACCGGGCCGGCAAAGGTCGACCAGCGAGCAGGCCCGGCAACGTGAACGGTGGGGCGTGGGCGGCGGCGTCACCCCGCCGGCGAGTATCCCCGCGAGCTCTGTGGCGGCCGCTTCGGTCAGGCTGCGGAGCGCGGCGTCGAAGGGCACGCGCAAGCGCCGCTTCGTCTGGGCATAGTAAAGCGCCCCCTCGGCGACGACGGCGCCCGTCATCTCCTCCAGGCACAGCGCCTGGGCGCAGAGCTGCACCTCGTCCGCGCGGTGCAGCTTGGGTTTGCCGCGCTTGTATTCCACCGGCAGCGGCGACTCGCGACCGTCAGGGTTCGCGGCGAACTCCACCAGATCCGCGATGCCCGCGAGGTTCAGCCGCGCCCTGCCCCGCGGCTCGCCCCCTTGTCCGCCACCGCGTGCAGCACGTCGCCTTCGGCGGTGAAGCGGTTGTCGGCCCAGAGCCGCTCGACATGGATCAACGCCGCCTGCCGCGCGCAATAGACCACATGCTGGAGGGCCGAGATCGGCATCGGCTCCTCCTGCGGATCCTGCGCCGCGGCGGAAGGCATCAGATCATCTCGAGGATCTCGACGCCCGGCGGGAGATCAGCGCGATCAATTTCGACGGCATAGTCGGAAAAACGGCGCGCGGGCGGCAGGTTGTCGAGCCGCGCATCGATTTCGCGGAAGGCTCCGTCCACCTTCCGCCCGATGCGAACCCGCTCGAAGAGCCTGTGCGAAGGGGCGTTCCCCAAGGCGGACTCATGGCGGAACACGATCAGGCCGCGCGTCGTCATTTCCCCGCGCGCGGCCGAACGGTCATGTTCGAACATGTTGGTCAGCGCCTCGAACAGCAATGCGAGGTCGGCGTCGGAGAATCCGGTTCTCTCCGCGAACTTCGCTGACACGAAGCCATGCGCTGCGTAGAGCCCGTAAGGCACGATGTGCTTGCGGCCCATGGTGCGGTTGTCGACCCGGGAGTCGCCATCGTCGCCTTCGGCACGCTGCTTCTTCTCCGCCTCGTTGGTCGCGGCCATGCGCGTGATCGAGATCTCGGCAGGCATGATCGGCTCGATAGAGCTCGCGAAAGTCATTTGCACCGGGCCCTTCACCTGCCCGCAGTTCACGCCGGTGGACATCACGGCGCCGAAGGTGCGCACATCGAAGAAGTTCTTGCACATGAAGTCGCGAAGCTGCTTCGCCTCCGCATCGTCCTTGGGATTGAGCTTGGCCTTCGGGTCCTCGATCTTCGCATCGTCCGGTCGCAGGGCGCGATAGGCCTGGCGATGCTTGTCGTTCAGGATCGCGCCTTCCTCGACATAAATATGGCAGCCATCCTCTCCGTGAGGCGCGAGGTCCACGTAATTGCGGATCTTCCGCTTGAGGCTCACGTCGGTGACGAGGCCCTGGTTCGTCTCGGGATCGAGGCGAGGCAGGTTGCCCGCGTCGGGATCGCCGTTCGGATTGCCGTTGGTCACGTCGAAAAGCAGCACGAAGTCGTGCCGGCGGGCGAGAACGGTCATGCCACGGTCTCCTCAGGCTCGAGCTCGGAGCCGGTTTCGGGGCGCTTGCGGAAGAAGTCGCTGCGCTGGTGGTAGTAACCGAGGCCGAACAGCGCCTGTTCGGCCATGGGAAGCGAGACGGGATAGGGATCCGCGCCGGGGGACATCCGATCCGCGATGGACCCCAGCAGCTTCTCCAGATTCACCGCCCGGCCCGGACTGAGCTTGCGCAGTTTCTGAAGGTGATTGGCCGAGCCGCGGTCGAGCAGGCTGAACACCCTGCGCGGCGTGGCCGACGCGGAACCATAGAACTTGTCCCGGATCGTCGCGTTCACCCGGCCGCCGAGGGCCGAGCGCTGGATCTCCTCGTAAACCGCGAAGAGCCTTCCCAGCATATAGCCCCTGTCTTCGAATTCCGGATCGAGCGCCACGGGGACCTCCCTGTTGAAGTTGCGGACCAGAACCGAGCGCATCATCGCAGCGCGCAGGGCGTCGAGGCGGCCGTCGGCCCGGATGCGGACGAGCGCGAGCGACAGCAGCGTCAGCGGATAGGGCGTGCCGGCGAGGATCGCGCGCGCGTAGTCGCCGGCAAGGTTGGGCGGCACGTTCTCACGCTTGCCCTGCACAGCCAGCTCCGCAAGCCAGCGCCAGAGCGGCGGGAAGCCGTCGCGAGGAGGCGGGTCGATCCGCGTGTCCGCGAGGAACCGTTGGTAGTTGGCGGTCAGCCGGCCGAAATCGCCTTCCCAATGGAAGCGGATCGACAGGCGGGCCGCATTCGGCGCGAAGCCGATCACATGAAAACGCACGCCTTCGAGGTCCGGCGCGACCTGCGTCAGGCGCTGACCCTGGCGGATGCGCTCGAGCTGGACGCCGATCCGCTTCGTCGCCGCGGCATCATCGGCCGCGGGATCGAGAAAGGCCGCGAACAGGGCTTCCGCCTCCTCCGCCGCCCCGGCCTCCGAGGCGTCGGCCCAGAACACGGTCGACGCGTCGCCGATCTGGATGCGGTGGCCGCTGTCGCGGTCGAGAAAGCGGTTCAGGGCGAAGCCGTAGGCGAAGGCGGCGGATTCGCCGACCGGAGCGTTGTCGCCCTGATCGTGGCCGTAAGAGGTGAAAGCGTCGAGGTTGAAGGAGACGAGGCTCGCGCCCGAGGACTGCGCGCCCCAGACGCCCTTCACCGTGGGGTGCAGGCGCGCGACCGGCCCCGCCTCGCCGGTCACCAGGCAGACGAGAGGGGCGGAGGCGCTTTCATCTTTCAGGCGACGCCAGAGGGCTTGGGCGGTGGGGCGATCGTGAAGGAAGCGGTCCCGACGCTCGTCGGCGAGGGCGAAGACGAGGTTCTGGTCCAGCATTTCCGGCGACCAGAGGGGCGGAACGAAGCGCTCCGGCGTCCAGTCGGCGAGGAACCGCAGCAGGGCCAGCAGGCCTTCGTCCTGCGTCTCCGCCAGCCGCTCCTCGTGGCGCCGGCGGAAATCCGCGTGCTCATCGGCCGTCCGCTTGCCCACGCCGGCCGTCACGCCCAGGACATAGGCGGACTTGTCCCACAGAAAATTGGACGCGATGCCGACCGTGCAGTTGACCGCCTGCGGGACCAGCATCGCCCGCGGGCTTCCAGTGGATCGCCTCGAGGATGCCGCGGGCGGCGGACGGAGTCATCACGTCGTAGCTGACGCGTTCCACCTTCATCTCGGGCCGGGTGAAAAGGGCGTGGCGTCCGTGGACGTCCAGGCGAATCCCGTAGGTCATCTGAAATTCCCTTGTCCCAAAGAACGCTCGAGGATGAACGGGCGCAAGCGAAATTATCTCAAATAAACAAATACCCGGATCGATTTTACATGCTGCGCCGCTGCATGGTTCATATCAGGGATTGATCCACCGCCAGATACTCAGCATCCTCCCATTGCAGCCCGCTGTCCGCCCGGTAGAGCGACTGCGCGCGCAAGACGCAGAACTGGTCGCCGCGCAGCCCGGGCGCCTCGAACGCCGCATGGCCGCAGGCCACAAGCCGCGCCCGGGCGAGGGCCGGGACCTGCACCACATGGCGCTGAAGCGCGCGCGCCAGGGCGCCCGAGGGGATGGTCTTCACGCCCAGTTTCTCCACCGTCGCCTCGGCCGCCGTCCCCCAGGGCGTGACGACCGGGACCATGGTGGTCTCGATCATGCGGAACAGCTCCGCGACCTCGCGGAATGCGAAGTCCGGACCCTGGCGGGAAAGCGTGAACCGTCCCAGAATCCCGTGGCGATCCAGAAGCCTGTCCTTGCGCCAGTAGACCTCCTCGAACCAGTCGCGGATCGCGTCGAGCGACAGCAGGTCCTCGTGCCGGCGCGCCACGCTCATCGTCGCCTCGGCCAGCGCGCGGATTTCGGCGGGGCCGGGATGCTCCGGCGCTGCGAAGACCGTGACGAGGCTGTCCTCCGCGGGCCGGCGACCTTCCCGATTGCAGCGGCCCGCCGCCTGCACGATGCCGTCAAGGCCGGTCTCCGCCCGCCACACAAGCGGAAAGTCCAGGTCGACGCCGGCCTCGACCAGGCTCGTCGCGATCACCCGGCAGGGCGCGCCCGCGCGAAGGCGCTCCCGCACCTCCGCCAGGATCTCCTGCCGATGCGCGGCGCACTGGCGGGTGGTGAGGTGAACCAGCCCCTCGAGCCCTGCCCCGCCCGCCGACCGGAACAGGTCCAGCGCATGAGCGCGCGTGTTCACGATCGCCAGCCCCTGATCGGTCGCGGCCAGAGCCTGGATCAGTTCCCCGTCTTCCATCGGCCCCGCCAGGCGCACTCGGGTGCGACGCAGACGGTTCGCGAGGCCCGCCGGATCAGGCGCCAGCTCCCGCCCCGCCAGGTCGAGCCCGCCGACCAGGCGCCGGCTGTCGAAGGCGGGTTGGGTCGCCGTGCAGAGCACGACGGTGCAGCCGTAGTGGCGCGCCAGCACGTCGATCATTTGCAGGGACGGCGCCAGAAGATCCCGCGGAAGCGCCTGCGCCTCGTCCAGAATGATCACCGAGCCGGCGATGTTGTGAAGCTTCCGCACCCGCGACGGACGGGCGGCGAACAGGCTCTCGAAGAGCTGGACATTGGTGGTGACCACGATCGGCGCGGCCCAGTCCTCCATGGCCAGGCGCAGCTTCTCGCGCCCTTCCCGCGCGCCGTGGTCTTCGTCGATTGCGGGACGACGCTTGCGCTCCTCGCGCGCGTAAGGCTCCTCGTCGATGGCGGAATGATGCTCGAGGACCGTCTCGTCGCCGAACATGCCGCGGAAGATCGCGGCGGTCTGGTCGATGATCGACGTGAACGGGATCGCGTAGATGATCCGGCGAAGGCCGTGCGTCCGGGCGTGCTCGAGCGCGAAGCCCAGGGAGGCCAGCGTCTTGCCGCCGCCCGTGGGCACGGTGAGGGTGAAGAGCCCCGGCGCCCGGCCCGCCGCGCCGCGCACATGGGCCAGAACCTCCCGACGAAGCGCATTGACCTCGCGCTCGCCCGAAAGGCTCGCGATCTTTGCGTCGAAGGCGGTGATGAGCCGAGGCGCCAGCGCCTGCAACGTCGGCCAGTCACGTTCGGGCGCCCGCCCCTCCAGGCCGTCGTAAAACGCCTCGGTATCGCGGAAATCGGCGTCGACCAGGCATGAGAACACCATGCGCGACGCGACGGACAGCGCGAAGCCCGCGTGCGGTCCGGGCACGGCCTTCGCCGCCAGTTCGGCCGAGACGCCGGCGAAGTCGACGGCGATCTCGGTCCGCCAGGCCGGGTCGAGCGCGTCGACGAAGCGTTCCAGCCGCCGGTCGAAACAGGCCCCCGTGGCGTCCACGCGGTTGGGGAGGCCCGCATGATGGCCAAGAATGCCGTAGGCCAGCATATCGGCGGCACAGCATTCTTTCCGTCCTGCGATTTCGCGAAGCATCGCCGCGCCGGCCGTCGAGTGGTCGACTTGGACGGCCTCGCCCCTCAGACGTCGGTCGAAGTCGGGAGCGTATTTTCCCAGATCGTGCAGCAGTCCCGCAGCCCTTGCGGCGGCCTCCAGCTTCAGCGGACGCCCGCGCTCCGCCGCCAGCGTGGCGGTCTGCTGCAGGTGATCGGCAAGCGGCTGCCAGTCGCTTCGGTCCGCCATGGCGCCGGAATGTGCAAAACGCATGGTTTCCCCTCCGGAACAGGCCGCCTCGAACCATGAATGGAAAAGAAATAGATTCAAGAGTTCGAGATTCGGTGGGAGCTTCCCACGCGTCTCCGCCGTGCTTCGACACCCTTCGAGCGGCCTCCAGCCGTCGCGCAGGCCCGCTCACGCCGAAGGCGGCCGCCCAGCCCGTTCAGCCCCCGGGGTCCGGGCGGGCGCCATCCCCGGAGCGGCGGCGCGCTTGATCGGGAAGGCGGTCAGCTTGCGCAGACCGATTTCGGGGCCGCGGCCTTGGAGCGCCGCGCCGATATCGGCCGCGCCGTCAGGCGCGATCGCCGGGAACCGACTGGTTCGCACCGACGGCGGCTGAGCCAAGCCCACGCCGCGAAAGACCGCGCACGGGAATACCCGGGGGACAGCCTGAGCGCAGGCTGTTCCTCGAGTTATTCTCGCAAGTCATTGGGAATTATGGTGCACCGGGAGCGATTCGAACGCCCGACCCCCAGATTCGTAGTCTGGTGCTCTATCCAGCTGAGCTACCGGTGCAGTGCTTCGCGGTGTTTTCCGCGTCGCTGGCGGTGTGTAGCGAGCGGGCGGAGGGGTTGCAAGGGGGTAATTTTCACTTGCCTCGCCACGCCACCTCCGCCCCCCGACCCCCACCCTCCCTTACCCAAGGTCGCGCCAGGCGGGGCGCTCGCCGGGGGCGGAAGTCGCCTCGTAGGCCGCACGGGCGACGGCGCGCGCCACGCAGTCGGCCGCCGCCGCCCCCAAGGCCGCCAGCGCGCGCAGGCGGGCACGGCCCTCGCCCAACGGTCGCCGGCCCGTGGCCAGCGCAAAGACCGTGTCGCCGTCCATCGGCGAATGCGACGGACGGATGGCGCGGGCGTAGCCGTCCTGGCCCATCATCGCGAGGCGCAGGCACTCGGCCGTCGTCAGGTCCGCATCGGTCGCCACCACGCCGATGGCGGTCGCCCCGCCCGACGGCGGCGGCGGGCCGGCGAAGCGGCTCTCGACAGGGAACGGCTCGGCGGTGGGGCGCCAGTCGGGGCCGGGGCGCAGGCCGCCGAATTCGGGGCGCCCCTCGAACTCCTGCTCGAACGGCCAGGCCCAGAAGGCGCGCGAGCCCGGCATGGTGACGGCGCCGACCGGGTTGGCGGCGACCAGGGCCGCGACGGCGACCGGCCCGCCATCGGAAGCGAAACCCGGCAGCGCCAGCGAGGCCGAGCCGAGCCCCCCCTTCATCGCCCCGGCATTGGCCCCCCTGCCCGCGCCGACGGAGCCGAGCGCGAAGCGGGACCCGGCGGCGGCCAGCGCCGCGCGGGCGAGGCGGGGATGCGGCGGGCCGCCCTCGGCCGCGAAGGCGGCGGCGGAATGGGGCCCGAGGTCGTAGAGGATCGCGGCGGGCACGATCGGCACGGGCGGATGATCGGGGTGAACCGCAAGCCCCCGGCCCGAAGCCGACAGCGCCGCGGCCACCGCATCCGCCGCGCCGAGGCCCAGCGCCGACCCGCCGGCGAGCACGATGGCATGGACGCCGCCGACCTGATTTTCGGGAGACAGCGCCTCGGTCTCACGGGTGCCGGGCCCGCCGCCGCGCACGTCGACCGCGGCGCGGGCGAAGGCGTCGGGCAGGATGAGTGTGACGCCGGTTCGGGCGGCCGGGTCGTCGGCGTTGCCGACCGAGAGGCCGGCGACGTCGGTGAGCAGATTGAGCGGGCCGGGCGCGGGGCGGGCGGTCATGCGGGATCTCCGGGTCGGGTTGCATTCGGATGGGCGGGAAGGAGGGACGCGGGCGCCCGACGGCCTGGAACTGGCGGCGCGAGGACGACCCCGGGGCGCGCCATTCGGTCGCAAGCGGACCGAGGGCGGCGCGTTTCGCGCGGTGGCGCGAGGCGCGCACGGGGGTCGCATGCCATCGCCTGGGATGCGTGTCGGACCCGGCTTTCGGCCCGGCGCCCGGGCGATACGGACCGGCAACGGAAGGCAGGCGGCGCGGCGCGTTGCGGGCGGGGATCGCGCGGCAAGGGATCGACGGCGATCGGTCGCCGCCCTGCCCGGCCCGGCGGAGCGGACGGGGCGATCCCGGCCCGGAATCGACTCGCGACGCAGGACCGGGAGGCCGGGGATCGAGGGGCGGTCACGGGAAAACGGGAGGACGACGGGCGGGGCTCGGCGCCGCGGATCACGTTTCGTCCTGCGGCCCGGGGCGCGGCGCGGACGCCGGGCGGCGCACGAAGGCGCGGATCACGCCGCGGGCGGACTCGACTTCCGCGCCCTCGGCCTCGGTCGTCGGCGCGGGAGCGGCGCGGGGCGGCGGCGCCCCGGACGACGTGGCCTCGCCGGCGGGAAGGGTCACGCGGAACCAGGCACCCTCGGTGGTCGAGCCCGCCAGTTCCACCGTGCCGCCATGGCTGCGCGCGAGTTCGGCCGCGATGGCGAGGCCGAGGCCCGCGCCGCCCCGCGTCGCCCCCCCCTTGAACGGGGTGAACAGATGTGCGCGCGCGCGCTCGGGCAGCCCCGGTCCCTGGTCGGTGACGTCGATCGCCACCCGCCCCCCGTCGCGGCGCGCGGCGATGCGGACCTCGCCGCCCCGGCCGGCGCTCTCCATCGCCTGACGGGCGTTGCGCGCGAGATTGCCGAGGATCCGGTGCAGCTGGTCGGGGTCGGCGGGGGCGAGCAGCCCCTCGGGCGCGTCGTTCACGAAACGCACTTCGCCCGCCCCCCCGGCGCCGGGATGGTCGCGGTCGGGGAAGACGCTTTCGCCCACCTCCTCGACCAGCGCGCGCAGAGCGACGAGGCGGATCACCGGGGCCGGCTCCTCGGCCTTGCCGTAGTCGAGCGTCGAGGTGCAGAGCGTCGCCGCCCGGTCCAGCGCCCGGATGATCTTGGGCCCGACCCGCGCCACGCCGGCGTCGGCCGAACCCTCCAGCCGGTCGGCGAGCAGCTGCGCCGTGGCCAGCATGTTGCGCAGATCATGGGAGACCTTGGCCAGCGCCTCGCCCATCGCCGCCAGCCGCGCGCGCTGGCGCAGCGCGGCGCGGACGTCCGTCTCCAGCCGGGCCAGCGTCGCCTCCGCCGCCGCGATCTCGGTGATCGAGGACGCAGGGCGGATGACGCGGGACTGATCCTCGGGGTCGTCGGCGAAGGCGCGCATGTTGTCGATCACCCGCGTCATCGGGCGCACAAGAAAGCGACGCAGCGCGAGCGCGATCAGCACTCCGGTGACGGCGGAGATCACCAGCGACACCGCCAGCACCCGCAGCGCGAATTTGGTCATCGCGAGCCGGAGCTGATTCTCCTGCATCGTCGCCTCGATCGCCACGCCGCCGCCATGCACCGGCAGGCCAATCACCCGGATCACCCGCCCCCTGGGGGCCACGAAGGCGGCGAAGGCGTCGCGGATCAGGGTCATCGCGCCGGCGTCGCGCAGGTCGAAGGAGGCGTGCACCGCGTGCACCGGGGCGGGCAGCGCCAGAATCAGTTCGCGCGCCTCATCGCGGCGCAGCACGATGTTGAGCACTTCGGAGGTCTTGAGCAGCTCCGCCTCCAGCTCCGGCGTCACCATGTCGTCGGGGGTGGCGAGCAGGGCCAGCGACGCGATCTGGGCGCGCTCCAGGCGCTCGGTCAGCCAGGCCTCGCGGAAATTGGCGATCGAGGGCACGAAGATCAGCACCTCGGTCACCATCACGAAGACCACGGTCAGCGCGAGCAGGCGGCCTGACAGGCTTCGGAACAGCATTGGGCGGGGTCCCCGCGGCCGGTTCGACGCACGCGCCTCCGGCCGGCGGGGAGGCGGGGGGCTGCGGCCCGGCCCCTGTCGCCGCGTCGGACGCGATTGCCGCGATCCTAGTCATGCGCTACGACCCGCGCCAGTGGCCGTGCGCCTCGACGCGCCGGACAGCGAACGCGCGTCCGGGCTCGTCCCGGGAAAACCGCGCCCTGACGGGGAGGTCGGGACATGCCCACGACGACCATGGACGTCATCCTGGCCGGAAAACGGCTGCGGGTCGCCGCGCGCTCGGACGCCGAGCGGGAATTCTGGGCGAGCCTCGCCCCCGGCGCCACGGGCGCGTGGGAGGACGAGACGCTGGCCTTCGTCGCCGCCCGCGCCCGGCCGGGCGTGGTCTTCGTCGACATCGGCGCCTGGATCGGCCCGGTCAGCCTGCTCGCCGCCAAGCTCGGCGCGCGGGTGGTGGCGCTGGAGCCCGATCCGGTGGCGCGCGCCTCGCTGGAGGACAATTTCGCGCTGAACGGCCTGCGGGCCGAAGTGATCCCGGCGGCGCTGCACAGCGACGGCGCGGGGCTGCTGCTGTTCGGCGGGCGCAAGGGGCTCGGCGCCTCGATGACCTCGGCTCTGGGCGTGCATCGGGGGGAGCCGGTCAACGTCGCCACCGTCACCCCGGCCGAGGTGGCCGACCGCGCGGGTCCGGGGCCGGCGCTGATGAAGGTCGACATCGAGGGGCACGAATACGCGGTGGCCCCGATGCTCGCCGATCTGCGCGCCAAGCTGGGGGGAGAGGGCGGGGCGGCGCTGCATCTGTCGCTGCATCCCCGGCAGCTGTGGAAGAAGCTGCGCCGGGACTGGACGCTTTTCGCCCGGCGCAAGGCCTATGAGGCGACCAGGGGCGCGCTGGAGGCGTTCGGCGACGCGCCGATGCGGATTTCGGGAGAGTCCGAGCCGCTGACGCCCGAACGGCTGCGCGCCCGTTTCGGCCCGATCTATGCGGGCAACCGCAATTTCGCGGTGGAGATCGGGGGCTGAGGGGGGGCTCCCCCCTCGCCTCTACCCCAGTTTCGCCAACAGCCGGACCACGCGCTTCACCCACGGGTTTTTGAACAGCTTGGGTGAATAATGCTGCCCCGCCGCACGTTTGGAGAGTTCGCCCAGCGTCGGATAGGGCGCGATCATGCCCGCCACGGCGCTGAGCTTCACCTTGGCGCCGATGACGAGGGTCCAGAGGCCGATCAGCTCGCCCGCCTGCGCGCCGACGATGCCGACGCCCACCGGCCTGCCGCCCACCACCAGCAGCTTCAACAGGCCCTCGGTCGCGCCCTCCGCCACCGCCCGGTCGGAGCCGGCATAAGGCACGCGGATCACCTCGAGTTTCGCGCCATGGGTCTTGCGGGCCTCGGCCTCGGTCGGGCCGACGCGGGCGAGCTCGGGGTCGGTGTAGACCGCGGAGGGCATCGCCGGCGTCTCGGCCTTGATCGGCAGGCGGAAGAGCGCGTTGCGGATCACCAGCCCCGCCTGCCAGCCGGCGGAATGGGTGAAGGCGGGCAGCCCCGCGGCGGCGTCGCCAATGGCGTAGATCCGCCGGTTCGACGTGCGCAGCCCCTTGTCGACCGTCACCCCGCCCTTGCCGGCCTTGACCCCCGCCGCCTTGAGGTTCAGCCCCGACACGTCCGCCGAGCGCCCGGTGGCGACCAGCAGGTGCGACCCGACCCAGGTCCGCCCGTCCTCCGTCGTCAGGCCAACCCCGTCGGGACCGTCGGAGACGGAGGCGACGCGCGCCCCCTCCACGATCTCGATCCCCTCGCCCCGCAGCGCGGTCAGGGCGATGGCGGCGAGCTCGGGGTCCTCGCGCCCCAGGGCCTTGTCCGCCTCGACCACCACCACGTCGCAGCCGAGCCGGCGATGGGCCTGCGCCATCTCCAGCCCGATGGCGCCGCCGCCGAGGATCAGGAGGCGCGCCGGGCGGTCGCGCAGGGCGAACACCGTTTCGGAGGTCAGATGCGGCGTTTCCGCCAGCCCCGGGATCGGCGGGATCACGGGCCGCCCGCCGGTGGCGATGACGAAACGCCGCGCCCGGATGCGCGCGCCGCCGGCGGAGACCTCGTCCGGCCCCTCGAATTTTGCAAAAGCCTGGATGACGGTGACGCCCAGGCCCTCGAACCGCGCCACCGAATCCATCGGGGCGATTTCGGCGATGGCGGCGGCGACATGGTCCTTGGCGCCGGCGAAGTCGACCTCCACCGGGCCTGAGGTCACCCCGAAGCGCGCCCCGGCGGCGGCATGATGCGCGGCCTTGCCGGCGGCGAGCAGGGCCTTCGAGGGCACGCAGCCGGTGTTGAGGCAGTCGCCCCCCATCGCCCCCGCCTCGATCAGCACCACCGAAGCGCCCATCTGCACCGCGCCGGACGCGACCGAGAGCCCGGCCGAGCCCGCCCCGATCACGCAGAGGTCGGGGGTCAGGGTCTTGCCTGCAGGGTCGGTCATGATGCGTCGTCCTTCTTGATGTCGAGGTTCGGGTCGGCGGCCTCGACCGCTGCGGGGCGCAGGGCGCGCAAAACCATCGGCAGGGCGGCGAGCAGGCCGAGCCCGATCAGAGGCCCCAGCACGGAAGGCGTGAAGATCAGCCCCAGATCCGGCGCCTCGCCCCGGTCGAAGACCTCGCCGAGCCCGGCCCCGACCCAGGTGTAGACCGCCGTCCCCGGCAGGATGCCGACGAAGGTGGTCCATATGTAGGTGCGCACCCGCACGCCGAGAAAGGCGGGCGCGAGATTGGCCAGGAAGAACGGAACCGCCGGCACCAGCCGCATCACGAGCAGGACCGAGACCTGGTTGGTCTCCACCCCCTTGCGCAGCCGCGCCATGAAGCCGCCGCGCCCGGCGAGCCGCGCCTCCAGCCGCGCGCCGAGCGCGGAGCGGGCGGCGAGGAAGATGGCGGCGGCCCCGAGGGTGGCGGCGACGGCGGTCAGCCCGGCGCCGAGGACGAGCCCGAACAGGAAGCCCCCCGACAGCGTCAGGATCAGCGCCCCGGGCAGCGACACCGCCACGGCCCCGGCGTAGACGCAGACGAAGACCAGCGCCGCGCGGAGGGGGGCCGCGTCGCGCCAGGCGATCAGCGCCTCGCGGTTGTCGGCGAGCGTCTGGAACGACAGGCGGTCGCCCAGCGCCCACCAGGCCGCGGCGGCGAGCGCGACCAGCGCCACCGGCCCCGCCCAGCGCCGCCAGGCGGGGCCGCGGGGCGCGGGGCCCGGCTCGGGCTTGTCGGCGGGGGCGCTGGACATCGCGGGGGCTCCTCGGAGACGGATCGGGGGGGCGGATCCGGGGGGGGCGGCACGGGTTTGGCGGGCCCGCCCGGCGGGAATCGGCGCCGGCGGCGCTTGCGCGTCGGACCCGGTCCCCCGATATGCCGCCCGGATCGCCGGCGGGGATAGGGGGCTCACGGCCCGTTGATGTCCGGTGACCTCAATGCTTCAGGACGCGCCCCACCCGTCCGGCGCGCTTTTCGCCGTCCGCAACCGGCGCTTCGGCGGCAGGCGAGCATTGACAGCCGGCGGGCCCCGCTTTATCCGACGCGCTCCGGTTTTCAGACGCCGTGCGCGCGATTTTCCGAGGAGGGCGACCTTCCGGATCGAACGCGGCGCGGCCTGGGGTCGCCAGCACGACCCCGCAAGAGGAGAAAGAGCGATGAAGCGCACGTTCCAGCCGAGCCGGCTCGTCCGCACGCGCCGCCACGGCTTCCGCGCCCGCATGGCGACGAAGAACGGCGCCAAGATCATTTCGCGCCGCCGCGCCAAGGGCCGCAAGAAGCTGAGCGCCTGATCCCGCGCCGCGCCCGGCGCCTCCCGAAGGAGGCCGGGCGCGAAGGCAGGACAGTGCGCGCGGTTTCCGGCGGCTGCGGGGCGAGCGGTTCGTTCGCGAGCCTCCGCGCCATGCCTTGGTCAGCGATGCGACATGGCCCGGCCTTGCGCCGGGCCTTGGGCTATTCCGGACGAGGCTCGGCTTAGCGCGCATGTCCGCGCCGCGCTCCCTGGTCCGGGCCGGGCCGCTCGTGCCCGAGCGGTCCGTTCCTGCTTGGCCGGCTTCCAGGCGGCCGCACCCGGCTCCGGAGGTCCGCGCCCATGTCCGAGCCTGCGCCCGTCTCGACGCCGGCGTCGCCTCGCGACGACCGTCCGGAAACGGCGCGTCCGATCTCCCGGGACTATTCCGCGATCGAGGCGAATGCGCCGCAGCCCACGTCTCCGACGCCTGACGCGGCCGATCAGCCGATGACCGGGTCCGACGACGTCTTGGCGGCCACAGCCGCCGCCCCTCCGCCGAACCTCCCCGCAGACCTGTCCGACCCGGCGCTCCCGGGCCGGTCCGCGCGCGCCGACGACGCCCCCGGCTCGCCTGCGCCCGGCGCTCCTCCCCTGCCCCGCACCGCCTTTTCCACCCTGAAGCGGCGCAAGGAATTCCTCGCCGCCGCGAATCGCGGCCGCAATTGCGCGACCCCGGGGCTGATGCTCCAGGCCCGCCTGCGCGAGACGGGGGAGCCGGCGGAAACCCCGGTCCGCATCGGCTACACCTGCTCCAAGAAAGTCGGCAACGCCGTCGCCCGCAACCGCGCCAAGCGCCGGCTGCGCGCCGCGGCGGCGGCGGTGCTGCCCGGCGCCGCCCGCGCCGGCTGGGACTATGTGCTGGTCGGCCGGTCCGAAGTCACCGCCGGCCGGCCGTTCGAGGACCTGCTCGTCGACCTGCGCGGCGGTCTCGCCCGCCTGCACGCCCGCGAGGACGAGGGCCGGCCCGAACGGCCGCGCGCCCCCTCGGGCAAGCGCCGCGGCAAGGGCGGCGCCAAACCGCCCGCCAAGGCCAAGGGCGGGCCCAAGGGGTGAGCCCGCTCGCCCGGATCCTCGCGGTCCCGATCCATGCCTATCGCCTGCTGATATCGCCCTGGCTCGGCCGCAACTGCCGCTTCGCGCCCACCTGCTCGGCCTATGCGCTGGAGGCGCTGGAGACCCATGGCGCCCTGCGCGGCGGTTGGCTCGCCCTGCGCCGGGTGCTGCGCTGCCATCCCTGGGGCGGCGAGGGGCACGACCCGGTGCCGCCGCGCCGCGACCGCCCCGGGGACGGTCCCCGGGACTGAGCCCTTGGGCGTTCGGGACCGGCCGCCGCCTCAGCCGCTGCTCAGCAGCGCGCGCAGCAGCAGCGCCGGCGCCATGCCGGGCGCGATGCGCCGCGCATCGGCCCGGGCCTCGCCGTCCGCCACATCCGCGCGCAGCGACGGCCCGCCGGAGCCGCTCCGAAACGTCCAGGCGGCGCGGCCCAGATGCATGGCCTCGCCCGCCCCCAGCCGCAGCTCGTCCTCGGCGCCCGAGGCTTCGCCCGCGAGTTCCCCGACCGCGCCCGGCCCGCCCGACAGCGGCGCCACCGCCGCCGGACGCCAGCGGCCCGAGGGCACCAGGCCGTAGGCGAGCGTGCGCCCGGCGCGGATCTCGGCGCAGCCGAGGCGCGCGCGGGCGCCGGTGTCGATCTCCACCAGCTCCAGGGTCACCGGGCGGGGCGAGAGCTCGCCCCAGCGCGCCGCCGTCGCCTCTACGAACACCAGCGCCACACCGCGATCCGCGAGACTGTGCGGGCTGGCGCCGGAGATGACGGGGCCGCAGGTCACCGAGATCTCCGGCGCGTCGGGCCGCGGCGAGGGAGGCGCGGTGCGGTCCTGCCCCTCGGCCCCGCAGGCGGCGCAGAGCAGCGCGAGGATCGCCGCCGCCGCGGCGCGGCGGGCGCCGGCGAGCGCGGCGGGACGGGGCGTGACGGGACGAGCCTTTTCGGGGCGGGGCGTGACCCGACGAAGCGGGCGGCGAGGCGAGCGGGGCGCATGCGACATGGCTCTGGCCTTTGCGGACGGTTCGAGCGGATTGGCGAAACCCTAGTCCCGCAGCGGAACGCTTCGCAACCGGGAGCGCCGCGTCAAGCCGGAGGGGCGGCGGGCGCCTCCTGCGCAGCGGCGGCGCGGGGATGAGCGCCGGTCGCGTCGCGGGCGCCCACCGCCGCGCAGCGCCGGGGGCCCCCACCCGTCGCGCCGTCGCCGCTCGGCCGGAGCCCGCCGCTCTTGACCCTTTCCCATGCGCAGACATCCCCTCGCCGCTTTCCGCCTCCGTGGAACCGACCCCGGCGCCGCATTCCTGACGCACGAACGCGGCGCGGGCGCGCGCGCGCCGCCCTCGGGACGGCTCAGGCGCCGCTCCCCCGCCCGGGGCCGCGCGATTCCGGTTGCGCGGGGCGCGGCGCTGGCCTAGCTCTCGGCCCATGCTCGATACCGAAGACGCCCTGCCGCCGCTCCTCGCCGGCGCCCCGGACTCCACCGAGTTCCGCAAGCTGCGCAAGCGTCTCGTGCGCGAGACCCGCGCGGCCATCGACGCCTACGGCATGGCCCGGCGCGGCGACCGCTGGCTGGTCTGCCTCTCGGGCGGCAAGGACAGCTACGCGCTTCTCGCCGCCCTGACCGAGCTGCGCTGGCGCGGCCTCCTCCCCGTCGACCTCCTGGCCTGCAATCTCGACCAGGGCCAGCCCGGCTTCCCCTCGAGCGTCCTGCCCGAATTCCTCGCCCGCATGGAGATCCCGCACCGGATCGAGTATCGCGACACCTATTCCATCGTCACCTCGAAGGTCCCGGCGGGGCGGACCTATTGCGCGCTCTGCTCGCGGCTCAGACGCGGCAACCTCTACCGCATCGCCCGCGAAGAGGGCTGCCAGGCTGTCGTCCTGGGCCATCACCGCGACGATATCCTGGAGACCTTCTTCATGAACCTCTTCCACGGCGGGCGGCTCGCGACCATGCCGCCGAAGCTGGTGAACGAGGATGGCGACCTCAGCGTGCTGCGCCCGCTCGCCTTCGTATCGGAGGCGGACTGCGCCAAGTATTCCCGGCTGATGGACTACCCTATCATCCCGTGCGACCTCTGCGGGTCCCAGGAGGGGCTGCAGCGCATGCAGGTCAAGGCGATGCTGGACGGGTGGGAGAAGACCACGCCCGGCCGCCGCCAGATCATGTTCAAGGCGCTGACCAACGTGCGGCCCTCGCATCTGGTCGACCCGACGCTCTTCGACTTCGCGGGGCTGTTTCCGGGGCCGGCCCGCGACGGGATCGACGCCGAGGGCGAGACCGTGCCGGACCTGCGCCCCGCCGGACGGGTCTTGGCCCTGGCGGAGATCGACGACGACGCCGAACTCTGACGGCGCGCATCCACCCGAAAACAGGAGACGCTCATGGCCCCGCGCGTGCTGGAAACCTGCCTCTACGCCGAAGACCTCGACGCCGCGGAGGCCTTCTACCGCGACATCGTCGGGCTGGAGCTGATCCTGTCGGAGCCCGGCCGCCACCGCTTCTTCCGGGCCGAGGACGGCATGGTCTTCCTCTTCGATCCCCGCGCCACCCCGATCCCGCCCGCCGAGGGCGCCCTGCCCGTCCCGCCCCATGGCGCGCATGGCCACGGGCATATCTGCTTTTCGGCCGACGGTCCGGGTGTCGAGGGCTGGGCCCAACGCCTGCAAGCGGCCGGCGTCGAGATCGAGAGCCGGGTGACCTGGCCCAACGGCGCGCTGTCGATCTATTGCCGGGACCCGGCGGGGAACTCGGTCGAATTCGCGCAGCCGCGCCTCTGGGGGCTTTGAGGGGCAGCCAACCGGTCCGAGCCGAGCGGCCGGAACGCTTGCTCCGCCTCATACCGCCGCGTATGTGTTGCGGCGCAGCGACGCGCCACCGCGACCACCGCCCGGGGCGCGCCGGCATCGCAGCAAGGGCCGAACCCGCGCCCGCAGCAACGTAAAGGACGCGCCCCTTGAGCGACCCCGCCCCCGCCCCCGAAAAGCCCGCCGCGCAGGCCGAAGAGCCGGTGACCAAGCTGATGCGCCTGCTCGATATCGAGCAGCTGGAGCTGAACCTCTTCCGCGGCGACGGCGGCGGCGGCGACACGGTGATCCGCATCTTCGGCGGCCAGGTCATCGCCCAGGCGCTGGCCGCGGCCTGCCGCACGGTGGAGGGGCGGACCTGCCATTCGCTCCACGCCTATTTCATCCGCCCCGGCGACCCCGCGATCCCGGTGATCTACGAGGTCGACCGCGCCCGCGACGGCGGCAGCTTCACCACGCGCCGGGTGGTGGCGATCCAGCACGGCAAGCAGATCCTCAACCTCGCCGCCTCCTTCCAGGTCGAGGAGGAGGGCTACCACCACCAGCACGAGATCCCCGACGTGCCCGCGCCCGAGGGCCTGCCCTCCCGCGCCGAGTTCCGCGGCGCGCTGGCCGAGGCCTCGGGCAACGCGCGGCTGGCGGAGATGGTGAAGAATTTTCCCATCGAGATCCGCGAAGTGGATCCGGTCAACCCGCTCGATCCCAAGCCCGCCTCGGACGTGAACCATGCCTGGATCCGGCTGTCGCGGCCGATCGAGGCGGAGCCGTGGATGCATCAGTGCATCATGGCCTACGCGTCGGACATGAACCTCCTGAGCTCGGGCAGCCGGCCGCATGGGGTGAGCTGGCTGTCGGGGCACATCATGTCGGCGAGCCTCGACCACGCGATGTGGTTCCACGGGCCGATCAAGGCCGACGAATGGCACCTCTATTCGATGGACAGCCCGTTTTCGGGTGGCGCGCGCAGCTTCAACCGCGGGCGGATCTATGACCGCCGCGGGCGGCTGGTGGCGAGCGTGGCCCAGGAAGGGCTGATGCGGCCGATCAAGAAGAAGGCCTGACGCCGTTTTTTTCGGGGGGGGCGGCGCGGCCCCCCCGGCGGGGAAGCGCCGCGTCCCGGTCGGCGCCCGCGGCGGCGCGGCGGGAGCGCGCTGGGACGGGGGCGCGCTGGAACGGGGGCGCCTGCGTCGACGAGCGCCGCCGACGAGGGGCCGCGCCCGCCTCGGCGCAAGCGGCGCGGGGCGGGATCGGCTTCCCTGCCCTCCGACCTCGCCCCTTGACGCCACGCCGGCGCAGCCGCCGCTCCCCTACGAAAAGAACCCGGAGGATCCCCATGCCCCGCCTGATCCGCGCCATGCGCTGCATGACGCTCGACGGTCCTGACGCTCTGGCGCTGAGCGAGATCGAAAGCCGCCCCCCCGGCCCCGGCGAAGTGCGGCTCAGGCTCGGCGCTTCGGGCGTCAATTTCCCCGATCTGCTGATGACCCGCGGCCTTTACCAGCACAAGGCCGAGCCGCCCTTCATTCCCGGGCTGGAGGCGGCGGGGACCGTGATCGACGTGGGCGAGGGCGTGACCGGCTGGGCCCCGGGCGACCGCGCCGTGGCGATGACCGGCGCCGGCGGCGACGGCTTCGCCGAAGAGACCACGGTCCCCGCCGCCGCCCTGCTGCCCGTCCCCGAGGGAATGAGCGACGTCGACGCCGCCTGCCTCTTCGTCGGTCATTACACCGCCTGGAACGGCGTGGTGGACCGCGGCCGCCTGCAGCCCGGCGAGACGCTGGTGGTGACCGGGGCCGCGGGCGGCGTCGGCCTCGCCGCGGTGCAGATCGGGCGGGCGATGGGCGCGCAGGTGATCGCGGTGGCCTCGTCCGAGGCGAAGCGCGCCGTGACGCTGGAGGAGGGCGCGCACCACGCGCTCGACCCCGCCGACCCCGCCCTGCGCGACAAGGTGCGCGCACTGACCGGCGGCGCGGGCGCGGATGTGGTCTACGACCCGGTGGGCGGGCCGATGTTCGAGGCGGGCGTGCGGATGCTGCGGCCCGAGGGCCGGCTCGCCATCATCGGCTTCGCGGGCGGCGAGATCGCGAAATTCGGCTCCAACATCGTGCTGATCAAGGAGATCGAGCTGATCGGCGTGCGCGCCGGCCAGTACGGGCGCCGCCACCCCGAACATCGGCTCGCCGCCTGGAAACGGATGAGCGCCTGGGTGGCCGACGGCACGTTCCGCCCGCGGGTCTCGCGCACCTTTCCGCTGGCCGAGGGCGCGGCGGCGCTGAAAGCGCTGGAGGACCGGTCGGTCATCGGCAAGATCGCGGTGACGATGGATTGACGGCGACGCGCGCCGGCGGGCGCGGGCCGGGCGGCGCGCGGGTCTCGCCCTTGCCCCGCCCCTCCGCCCCGACTAGTTGAGAAGCCTCAGGGATCGGGCCCGAAGGGAGAGGCGCATGTTCACCGGGATCGTCACGGATATCGGCGAGATCGCCACGCTGGAGCAGGCGGGCGACCTGCGCGCGCGCATCCTCTGCGCGCCGGCCACGGCGCGGGCGGAGATCGGGGCCTCCATCGCCTGCGACGGCGTCTGCCTCACGGTGGTCGGCGCGGGCGAGGCCGACGGCCGCGGCTGGTTCGACGTCGACGTGTCGGCCGAGACCGTCTCGAAATCCAACCTCGCGACCTGGACCAGGGGCGCGCGGATCAACCTCGAGCGCGCGCTGAAGGTCGGCGACGAGCTGGGCGGCCATATCGTGACCGGCCATGCCGACGGGGTGGCCGAGATCCTGTCGGAGACCGACGAGGGCGACAGCACCCGCATCCGCTTCCGGGCGCCGGCGCCGCTGGCGAAGTTCATCGCCTCCAAGGGCTCGGTGGCGCTGAACGGCACCTCGCTGACGGTGAACGAGGTCGAGGGCGACGTGTTCGGGGTGAACCTGATCCCGCACACCAAGACCGTGACCACCTGGGGCGACCGCAAGCCGGGCGACCATGTGAACCTCGAGATCGACACGCTCGCCCGCTACGTGGCGCGGCTGGCGGAGGCGGGGTGAGGCGAAGGCGTTCTGAGACGGAGGGCGGGGGCCGCGAAGCCCCCGCCCCGCCGGTTCACTCGGTCGCCGCATCCTCGGTCAGGGCGCCGTAGACCATGCTTTTCAGCATCGGCCGCATCTCGGAGCCTTTGGGCCGGGACTGCACCATGAACACCACCTGCAGGTCGTTGACCGGGTCGTTCCACCAGGCGGTGCCCGCGGCCCCGCCCCAGTTGTATTCGCCCGCGCGGCCCATATTGGCCGAGACGCCGTCCTCGAGCCGCACCGCGACGCCGAGGCCGAATCCGTAGCCGTCGCCCGGCAGGTAGTACTTGCCCGGCTTGATCTTGTCGCCGAGATGGTCGGAGGTCATGTAGGCCACCGTCTGCGGCGACAGCAGCCGGGCGCCGTCCAGTTCGCCGCCGTTCAGCAGCATCTGGGCGAAGCGCGAATAGTCGTCCAGCGTGCTGACCAGCCCGCCGCCGCCGGACTCGAAAGCGGTCTTCTCACGCGGATTCGAGAAGTCGTAGGGCCCGACCTTGCCGAATTGGGGATAGGGCTCGGCGATCCGGTCGAACTTGGCCGCGTCCTCGACATGGAACGCGGTGTCGTCCATGCCGAGCGGCGTGAAGATCATCTCGTCCAGCGCCACGCCCAGGGTCTTGCCGGTCACCGCCTCGATCACCGCGCCCAGCACGTCGGTCGCCCGGGAATATTCCCAATACTCGCCCGGCTGATGCTCCAGCGGCAGACCCGAAAGCTGCGTGACCATCTCCATGTTGGTCAGGGCGGCGTCGCCGGCCCGCGCTTTCAGATAGGCCTCGCGCGCCGGGCCCGAGCCGAAGAAGCCGTAGGTGAGGCCGGAGGTGTGGCGCATCAGGTCCTGGATGGTGATCGCCCGCTTGGCCGGCTCGGTCGTGATCTCGCCATTGGCGTCCTTGCCGGTGGCG
The DNA here is from genome assembly GCF_055129145.1 of Albimonas sp. NCBI lineage: Bacteria > Pseudomonadati > Pseudomonadota > Alphaproteobacteria > Rhodobacterales > Paracoccaceae > Albimonas > Albimonas sp. The sequence goes on from NZ_JBSRTQ010000020.1 coordinate 27,916, forward strand.
ACGGTCAGTTTTTCGAGCTCGGGGAGATAGGCCGAGACCTTGTCGGACATCGAGATCCGGCCCTGCTCGGCCAGCATCAGCACCGCAACGGAAGTGATCGGCTTGGTCATCGAGTAGATGCGGAAGATGGCGTCGCGGCCCATCGCCGGGCCGTCGGGCGCCACATCGCCCAGCGTCGCGACATGGGCGATCTGGCCATGACGCGCGATCAGGATCGAGGCGCCGGGCATGTCGCCGGCCTCGATCGCCGCCTTGAGGCGCGAGTCGATGGCCTGAAGCCGTTCGGCGGAAAAGCCCAGCGCGGCCGCGTCGCCCTGGGGCAACGGCTCGGCGACGACGGGCGTGGTTGCGGCCAGCGCAAGGGACAGCGCAGCCGTGAAGGCTGCGACGGCAAGGGGTTTCATGGTGTTCCTCCCGGTCTTTTCATTAGCCGCATGGGGTCGCGGCCCGGAAACGCTACGGGAGGCCCCCCGCCCGATCAACCGCGGATCGCGGGCGCGGAGCGGCGAAGCTCGCCCGGAGGTTGCGCGATGCGGCGCGGCCCTTGCGTCCGCCCTCTGGAACTCCGCGCGCAGGCGCCATAAGTCCGACGCAAACCATATCGGGAGGAGACGAGGGACTCATGGCCGAAACCGACTTCACCGACGCCATATCCTCGGTCGAGGACATCATCGACGACGCGCGCAACGGGCGCATGTTCATCCTCGTCGACCACGAGGACCGGGAGAACGAGGGCGATCTCGTCATTCCCGCCCAGATGGCCACGCCCGACGCGATCAACTTCATGGCCACCCATGGCCGCGGCCTGATCTGCCTCGCGCTGACCGGCGAGCGGCTGGACCAGCTCGACCTGCCGCTGATGGCCTCCAACAACCAGAGCCGGCACGAGACCGCCTTCACCACCTCGATCGAGGCGCGCGAGGGCGTGACCACCGGCATCTCCGCCCATGACCGGGCGCGGACCGTGTCGGTCGCCATCGACCCGCGCACCGGCGCGGCCGACATCGCGACGCCGGGACACGTGTTCCCGCTGCGCGCCAAGGACGGCGGCGTGCTGGTGCGCGCCGGCCATACCGAGGCGGCGGTGGACATCTCGCGCCTCGCCGGCCTCAACCCCGCCGGCGTGATCTGCGAGATCATGAAGGAGGACGGGACCATGGCCCGCCTTCCCGACCTGGTCGGCTTCGCGCAGAAGCACGGGCTCAGGATCGGCACCATCTCCGACCTGATCGCCTACCGCCGCCGCAACGACAACCTGGTGCGGGAGACGGCGGCGAAGGCGATCCATTCCCCTCATGGCGGCGAGTGGCTGCTGCGGGTCTTCGCCGACGCGCCGGGCGGCGGCGAGCATCTGGCGCTCAGCAAGGGCGATCTGAGCGCGCCCGGGCCGGTGCTGGCGCGGATGCATGTGCTCAACCCGCTCGACGACATTCTCGGGGCCAACCCGGAGCGCGCGGGCCATCTGCCCGCCGCGATGAAGGCCATCGCCGAGGAAGGCCGCGGCGTGGTGGTGATCCTGCGCGATCTGTCGCCGGGCATGCTGACCGCGGCGCTGGGCGGCGCGACCCCGGGCGTGTCGCCGCAGACGCTGCGCCAGTATGGCATCGGCGCCCAGATCCTCGCCGCGCTCGGCGTGCATGAGCTGACCCTGCTGACCAATTCCAAGGTGCCCAAGGTAGTCGGGCTGGAGGGCTACGGCCTCTCCATCGCCGGAACCCGCGCCATCGACACGGAGGCCTGAGCCATGGCCAGCACCGACCAGGACGGAACCCTGCCCCCGCCCCGCTTCGAGGGGCGGGGGCCGCATGTGCTGCTGATCGCCGCGCCCTTCTACCGCAAGATCGCCGACGACATGATCGCCGGCGCCCGGGCGGCGCTGGATGCGGCCGGCGCGACGCATGAGCTGATCGAGGTCCCCGGCGCGCTGGAGATCCCGGCCGCCATCCGCCTCGCCCATGCCCGGGGCGGGTTCGAGGGCTTCGTCGCGCTCGGCTGCGTGATCCGGGGCGAGACCTACCATTTCGAGCTGGTGTGCAACGAAAGCGGCCGCGGCCTGACCCTGCTGGGGCTGGAGGGCATCGCCATCGGCAACGGCGTGCTGACCACCGAGGACCTGGAACAGGCCGAAATCCGCGCCGATCCCGCCCGGATGAACAAGGGCGGCGGCGCCGCCGAGGCCGCCCTGCACCTGATCGCGCTGGCCCGCCGCTTCGCCGCCTGATAAGTCCGGCGCCCACCCTTCGGGAATCGGCCCCTCCGGCCGGCGCCCTTCCGTCCGCACCGCCCCCGGAACCTCCGCCCATGGCTCGCCCCCCGATCTCTCCCGCCCGGGAGGAACGCCGCCTCAAACGGTCCGCCGCCCGGCTCGCCGCCGTGCAGGCGCTGTTCCAGATGGAGGCCACGGGCGAGGACTGGCGTGAGATCGCCACGGAGTTCGAAACCCACCGCTTCGGTCAGACGGTGGAGGGGGACGAGTATCGGGAGGCCGATTCCGCCCTGTTCCGCGCGTTGCTGGAGGGCGCCGTGGACCGGCAGGCGGAGATCGACCAGTCGACCCATCGCGCCCTGGTCGCGACCTGGCCCATCGCCCGCATCGACCCGACGCTGCGCGCGCTCTTCCGCGCGGCCGGGGCCGAGTTCTGGACCCAGAAGGACACGCCCCCCAAGGTCGCGATCACCGAATTCGTCGACGTGGCCCGCGCCTTCTTTCCCGAAGGCAAGGAGACCGGATTCGTCAACGCCGTGCTCGACCGCATGGCCCGCGACGCCCGGCCCGAGGCGTTCCGCTGAGCGACGGACCCGCGCGCCGGCCGCTCTGCCCTTCCCGTCTCGGCGCGCATCCTCATCCTTTCTTCACCGCTGGGCCCCTAGACCCGACCGACGGCCACGCGCCGCGGATCCGGCATAGGCCCCCCCGGGTGGGACATGAGCGCACGACTGGCACTGGCGACGATTCTGGGCGTGTTCGCGCTCTACGCGGCGACATGCGGCGCAATTCTGCTGCGCCAGGCGGACGTCATGCGACGCGCCGACCTGGCGGTCCACGAAGTGCAGGCCCAGGCCGCGGCGGCCGATGCGCTCGCCCACCAGGCGCTTCATCTGCTCGATCCCGTCCCGAACCGGCGTGAGAGGCTGCTGCGGTTCTCCATGATGCTGCAACGCCTGCGCGCCGATCAGCTCGCGCAGGTCGATCCCGCCGCGGCGGAAGCCATGCGGCGGCTGCTGACCCGCGCGTCGGTCATCGCCGCGCAGGCGGAGGACGCGCATGCGGCTCTGGCGGAGACCGGCGGGCTCCGCGGCGAGGCCGCGTCAGCCGGCGCGCAGGACCGGACCGCTGACGCGGATGCGACGCCAGCGCCGCCCGGCCACGCTCCGGCGCGGGTCGAGGCGATCGCGCTGGAGACCGCGGCCCAGGCGCTCGCCCGCGCTTATGAGCGCCGCCTGCAGCGCAACCGGATGACGGCGTCGCGCGAAGCGGCGCGGCTGCGGCATCAAGCGCTTGCGGCCCTCGGCGGCGGGGTGGTCCTGCTGCTCGCGCTCGGTCGGTTCGGGGTGGCGCCCCTGGCGCGGAGCCTCACCCGGCAGGTCGCGGCGCTGAACACCCAGCTGGCGCGGGAGCGGGACGAGGCGATGCGCGACGCCGCCACCGGCCTGCCCAACCTGCGCGGCGCGCGCGAGCATCTGGGCCAGGCGATGGCGTCGCAGGGCGCCAGCCCCGCCGCGCTGCATATCGCGCTCGATCAGGCCGGGTTCGGCCGCGGTCCGCTCGCCTCGGAACGCGCCGACCCGGCCCTGCGCGCCGCCGCGCGCCGCCTGCGCGCCCTGCTGAGGCCGGGGGAGCGGCTGTCGCGCATCGGGCTCGGCGAATTCGTGGCGATCCTCGAGCATGCGGAGACGCCCGGCCAGGCCGAGGCGACGGCCAAGCGCCTGATCGACGGCATGAACGAGACCATCGTCGAGGACGGCGAGGTGCTGCACCTGCCGATCCGCGTCGGCGTGGCGGTGTCGCGCGAGGACGACCGCGACCCTGACGCACTTCTGTCGGACGCGGAGCTGGCGCTCGGCGAGGCGACGCGCATCGGCGGCCCGCGCTGCATGCTCTACGCGCCGTGCATCCGCCGCGCGCAGGAGGCGCGGGCGCTGACGGCGGTGGAGCTCGCCGGCGCCCTGTCGCGGGGCGAGATCATCCCCTATTTCCAGCCGCAGGTGAATCTGTGCAGCGGCGCGCTGATCGGCTTCGAAAGCCTGGTGCGCTGGCGCCATCCCGAGCGCGGGGTGCTGGGCCCGGCCGAATTCGTGCCCATCGCCGAGGAAACCGGCCAGGTCGAGCGAATGGGCGACGTGTGCATGCGCGCCTCGCTCGCGGCTCTGGCGGAATGGCGCAATCTGGGGCTGGGGGTGCACCACGTGGCGCTCAACGTCTCGGCGCGGGAGCTGCGGGACCCCGCGCTCGCCGACAAGCTCGCCTGGGACGTGGACGCCGCCGGCCTCAGCCCGCGCAACGTGGCGCTTGAGGTGCTGGAAAGCGTGCTGGTCGAACATGACGAGGATCCCGCCATCCGCACCGTGGCGGCGCTGGCGGCGGCGGGGTTCTCGGTGGAGCTGGACGATTTCGGCACCGGCCACGCCTCGATCGCCAACCTGCAGAAGATGCAGGTGCATCGGATCAAGATCGACCGCAGCTTCATCACCGGGCTGGAGCGGCGCCCGGAAAGCCGGAAGATCGTGAGCGGCATCGTCGGGCTCGCCTCGAGCCTCGCCATCCAGACCCTGGCCGAAGGGGTGGAGACGACGGCGGAAGCCGCCACAGCCTGTGATCTCGGCTGCGAGCTGGCGCAGGGCTTTCTCATCGGGCGCCCGATGTCCAAGGACGCGGCGGAGCGCTGGATCCGCAGCTGGAACGCCGAAGCCTTCATGGACTCGCTGCGAGGCGGGCGGGAGGGCGAGCGCCCCGCCCCGCCGCATGGTCCCGGCGCCGCCGGTCACCTCGCCTCGGGACCGGTCCGCCTGCGGCACGGCTGAGGACGCGCGTCGCCCTGCCCTGCCCTGCCGTTCCGGCCGCCGGACCGGCCGCGACTTCGCCCCCTCCCGAACCGCGCCCCGCGCCGAAACGCAGAGAGGCGCGCCGAGCCGGCGCGCCTCTCCCCTCGTCCATAGTCCCCGCCTCCGCAACGGCGCAGGCGAGTTTCAGCAGATCAGAAGACCCCGATCAGAAGACCCCGATCAGAGCGCCTTGTCGGTGATCGCATGGGTCCAGGCGCCCGTGGGCGCCTTGGTGATCACCGGGTCCGAGCCGCCCGCCAGCAGCGACTTCACGGTGCGCTCGTAGTCGGCCTCGTCCAGCGCGCCGTTCGAGCCCTCGGTCAGCTTGGCGATCTCGCCCATCATCCGCTTCTGGTGCTTCTCGGTCTGGGCGCCCGAGGCGTCGTTCTCCAGCACGATCTCGGCGGCCTCGTCCGGGTTCGCCTCGGCGTATTTCCAGCCCTTCATCGAGGCGCGCACGAACTTCACCATCTTCTCGACGAAGGCGGGATCGGCTAGATTGTCCTCGAGCGCGTAGAGCCCGTCCTCCAGCGTGGCGACCCCCTGGTCCTCGTATTTGAAGGTGATCAGGTCGGCCTCGGCGATGCCGGCGTCGATCACCTGCCAATATTCGTTATAGGTCATGGTGGAGATGCAGGCCGCCTGCTTCTGCAGCAGCGGGTCGACGTTGAAGCCCTGCTTGAGCACGGTCACGCCCTTGTCGCCGCCCTCGGTCGGGATGCCGAGATGGCCCATCCACGACAGGAACGGATATTCGTTGCCGTAGAACCAGACGCCGAGCGTCTTGCCCGCGAAGTCGGCCGGCGTGGCGACGCCGCTTTCCTTCAGGCAGGTGAGCATCATGCCGGAATGCTTGAAGGGCTGGGCGATGTTGACCACCGGCACGCCCTTTTCGCGGGCCGCCAGAGCCGACGGCATCCAGTCGACCATCACGTCGGCGCCGCCGCCGGCGAGCACCTGCACCGGCGCCACGTCCGGCCCTCCGGGGAGGATCTCGACGTCGAGCCCCTCCTCCTCATAGAACCCCTTGTCCTTGGCGACGTAGTAGCCGGCGAACTGGGCCTGGGTGACCCATTTGAGCTGCAGGGTCACTTCGTCCGCGGCCTGGGCGGCCGGGGCCGCGAGGCCAAGGGCGAGCGCCATCGCGGCGCCGAGTTTGATCGGATGGGTCATCGGTCTCTCCTGTTGCTGTCGGCGCGCTTGCGGCGCCTGTTCGCTTGTCAAATCGCTACCGCGACGCGGAAGCGTGGTCAAACATCGTTCACGTCCCGCCCGGGCGCCTTGGCGGCAGGCGCCCGGGTCAGGCGCGGCTCAGCTCCGAATGCGCCTTGAGCACCTCGCCGCCATTTTCCAATCGCAGCAGATAGGCGGGGTTTTCGGGGGTGGCGTTGCGCACCACGCGGGTCCCCTTGATCACCCGTTCCACCCGCTCGACGAACACCGCCTCCACCCGGCCGACGCCCGCGCCGCGGCCCCAGGCCCAGGTCACCCGCTCCTCCATCTCGAAAGGCGTCACGCCCGGTCGCCGCGTTGGGAGGGGTGCCAGAAGGTCGCCGCCCGCTCGATCAGCGCGATGCCGAAATAGAAGGCGGAGCCGGCCAGCGCCGCCAGCGCGATCTCGGCCCAGACCATGTCGATGTTCATCCGCCCGACCTCGGTCGAGATCCGGAACCCCATGCCGACGGTGGGCGTGCCGAAGAACTCGGCGACGATGGCGCCGATCAGGGCGAGGGTGGAGGAGATTTTCAACCCGTTGAAGATGAAGGGCGCGGCCATCGGCAGGCGCAGGCGCAGCAGGGTCTGGCGATGGCTCGCGGCCCAGGTGCGCATCAGGTCGAGCTGCATGCGCTCGGCCGCCTTCAGCCCCTCCACCGTGTTCACCAGCATGGGGAAGAACACCATGACCACCACCACCGCGGCCTTGGACGGCCAATCGAAGCCGAACCACATCACCATGATCGGGGCGATGCCGACGATGGGCAGCGCGGCGACGAAATTGCCGATGGGGAGCAGGCCCCGCTGAAGAAAGGGGGAGCGGTCGATGAGCAGCGCGCAGAGGAAGGCGGCGGCGCAGCCGAGGCCGTAGCCGATCAGAACCGCATGCAGGAAGGTCTGCGCGAAATCGGCGGCGAGGATGGGGAGGGATCCGGCGAAACGCAGGGCGATGGCGGAAGGGGGCGGCAGCAGCACCGGGGAGATCTGGGCGCCGACGGCGAGCGTCTCCCACAGGAACAGCAGCGTCGCCCCGAAGATCATCGGGATGGCGAGGCGCAGGGCGCGGTCGCCTTCGCCTCCGACCCGGGCGGACAGCGCCGCGACCAGCGCCCAGGCGCAGATCCAGGCGGCGAAGACCGCCCCCCAGCCCCAGGCGGGCATGCCGCCCTGCGCGAGGATCAGCGACACCACCGCGAGGCTCAGCGCCGCGGGGGCGAGCAGGACCGGCTGTCGCGCGTAGCTCATCGCGCCCCCCCGCCCCGGCGGGCCAGGGTGATCCGGCCCGCGAGGCCCACCAGCGCCACCAACGCGGCCGCGAGCGCCGCGGCGGCGAAGAGCGCCGACCAGATCTGCACCGTCTGCCCGTAATAGCTCCCCGCCAGCAGCCGCGCGCCGAGCCCCGCGACGGCGCCGGTCGGCAGCTCGCCCACGATGGCGCCAAGGAGGCTGGCGGCCACCGCCACTTTCAGCGAGGCGAACAGATACGGCGTCGCCGCCGGCCAGCGCAGTTTTGAGAACACCTGTCGCCGGTCCGCCGACCAGGTCCGCATCAGGTCAAGCTGGATCGCGTCGGGCGACCGGAACCCCTTCACCATGCCGACCGCGACCGGAAAGAAGCTGAGATAGGTGGAGATCAGCGCCTTGGGGATCAGCCCCGACAGCCCGACCGCGTTCAGCACCACGATGATCATCGGCGCGATGGCCAGGATCGGCACGGTCTGCGAGGCGATGACCCAGGGCATCACCGACAGGTCCATCGCCCGGTTGTGGACGATCCCCACCGCCAGCGCCATGCCGAGCGCGGTCCCGAACACGAAACCCAGCAGCGTCGCCGAAAGCGTCACCCAGCCGTGATAGACGAGGCTGCGCTTGGACGTGACGTTCTTCTCGACCGTCGTCTCCCAGATCTCGACCATCACCTGATGGGGGGCGGGCAGCACGGGACGCTCCTGCGCCATGGTGTTGGCGAGCATCTCCATGAGCGCCGGCTCGGTCTTGGCGCGCGCCGCCTGGTCGCGCTCCCATTGCAGGTTCAGGCCGGCGGCGGCGACGTACCAGATCGCGACGATGGCGACGATCACGGTCAGGACCGGAAGGGCGGCGCGCAGGGCGTTCATGCCGGACGCTCAGAGGTCATAGCTGTGCCCGGTCCTGAGCCCGTCCCGCACCCGATGGGCGACGGCGAGGAATTCGGGGCTCTCGCGGATGTCGAGCGGGCGTTCGCGGGGCAGCGGGCTTTCGATGATCTCGGTGATCCGCCCCGGCCGCGGGCTCATCACCACGATGCGGGTCGAGAGATAGACCGCCTCGGGGATCGAGTGGGTGACGAAGCAGATGGTCTTGCCGGTCTCGGCCCAGAGTTTCAGCAGCTGTTCGTTGAGATGGTCGCGCACGATCTCGTCCAGCGCGCCGAAGGGTTCGTCCATCAGCAGGATATCGGCGTCGAAGGCCAGCGCCCGGGCGATGGAGGCGCGCTGCTGCATCCCCCCCGACAGCTGCCAGGGGAATTTCCGCTCGAATCCGGTCAGTTCGACCAGTTCCAGAACCCGGGCGACGCGGGCGGCCTGTTCGGCCTGCGAAAACCCCATGATCTCCAGCGGCAGGCGGATGTTGCCGCCGATGGTCCGCCAGGGATAGAGCGCGGCGGCCTGGAAAACGTAGCCGTAGGCGCGGGCGAGCCGCGCCTCTTCCGGCGTCATGCCGTTGACGGTCAGGCTCCCCGAGGACTGGCGCTCGAGATCGGCGATCACCCGCAGGAACGTGGTCTTGCCGCAGCCGGACGGGCCGATGAAGGAGACGAAATCGCCCTTGCGCACCGAGAGGTCGATGTCCGAGAGCGCATGCACCGGGCCGTCGCCGGTCTGGAAGGTCAGGTTGAGGTCCCGCGCCTCGATCACGGCGCGGGATGGGTTCGGCTGGGACGCGGCCTGGCTCACGCGGCTCAGACCCCCGACGGGATGTTGAGCGGGTCGCGGTCGATGCGGCGGGGCGCGGTGAGGCCCTTCCAGGTCGACAGCGCCTTGGCGGGGGCCGGGAAGGCCGGGCGCGCGACGAATTTTCCGCGGCCGGGCTTCGGCGAGACGTTGGAGCCGGCGGACCACACCACCTCGCCGCGGCTGAGCGTGTAGCGCGGCAGGCCGTTGACCTCGAACCCCTCGAACACGTTGTAATCGATGATGGATTTTTGCGTGGCCGCCTGGATGGTCTTGGACGCCTTGGGGTCCCACACCACCAGATCGGCGTCCGCGCCCACAGCCACCGCGCCCTTGCGGGGATAGATGTTGAGGATCTTGGCGATATTCGTGGACGTCACCGCCACGAACTCCTCGGGCGTCAGGCGCCCCGTCTCCACGCCCCGCGACCACAGGACCGAGAGCCGGTCCTCCAGCCCGCCGGTGCCGTTGGGGATCTGGGTGAAGTCGTTGAGGCCGAAGCGCTTCTGCTCGGTCGAGAAGGCGCAATGGTCGGTGGCGACGACCTGCAGGGACCCCGCGGTCAGCCCGTTCCACAGCCCGTCCTGGTGGGACTTGGAGCGGAACGGCGGCGACATCACCCGGCGCGCGGCATAGTCCCAGTCCTTGTCGAAATACTCGGACTCATCAAGCGTCAGGTGCTGGACCAGCGGCTCGCCATAGACCCGCATCCCCTTCTGCCGGGCGCGGCGGATGGCTTCGTGGGCCTGCTCGCAGGAGACATGGACGATGTAGAGCGGCACGCCGGCGGCGTCGGCGATCATGATGGCGCGGTTGGCGGCCTCGCCCTCCACTTCCGGCGGGCGGGAATAGGCGTGGCCCTCGGGCCCGGTGACGCCCTCCGCAAGATATTTCTGCTGGAGCTCGGCGACGATGTCCCCGTTCTCGGCATGGACGAGCGGCATGGCGCCCAGCTCGGCGCAGCGCTTGAACGACGCGAACATCTCGTCGTCCTGCACCATCAGCGCGCCCTTGTAGGCCATGAAGTGCTTGAAGGTGTTGACCCCGCGATCAACGACCCACTTCATCTCCTCCCAGATCTTCTCGTTCCAGCCGGTGATGGCCATGTGATAGGAGATGTCGACGCAGATCTGGTCCTTTGACTTGCGGTCCCAGGCCTCGATGGCGGTTTTGAGCGAGCCGTCCTCGCCCGGCAGGCAGAAATCCACCAGCATCGTGGTCCCGCCCGCGGCGGCGGCGTAGGTGCCGGATTCGAAGGTCTCCGCCGCCGTGGTGCCCATGAAGGGCATTTCGAGATGGGTATGCGGGTCGATGCCGCCGGGAATGACGAAGGCGTCGGAGGCGTCGAGCGTCTCGTCGCCCTTCAGGTTCGGCCCGATCTCGATGATCTTTTCGCCGTCCACCAGCACGTCGGCTTTGTACGAACGGTCGGCGGTGACGACGGTGCCGCCTTTGATCACTGTGGTCATTACATCGCGCCCTTGTTCTCGAGGAGAGGTAGTTGAGATAGACTCAATAAAGCGAAAAAGAGGGAGCCAGATCCAACAAAGAAAAACTTGATAGCCGCCCCGTAAATTCGGGCCATACGAACCCGTATTTTTTCGTTATCCTTAAAGTTTTCGTCATGATTAGCGGACAGCGCGATCAGAACTTCATCGATATGCCGCTGCTCTTCAATCACGGCCATCATGGAAGAAAAGCTACTCCCCACCGAGTGCATTCCGTGCGGAGCAGCAGATGAAATTGCAAAAAGAGCAGATGCTATAAAGGCACCAGAACTTATCTGTAAGAGCACACTCTCAGCCCAGGCATGCATGTCGGCAACAAATGCGCATGCGGCAACTGCAGCACCGCAGAGAACCAAGGAACGTTGATCCGCAGCTAATGCAAAAGTCTGCTGGGTCTCCACTCGTTTCTCGCTGCTCCTGAAGGCTTCCGCCAATACCGGATTAGCGGTACGATTGGAGTCTGTGATGTTCATAGGCGCACCATGACACGAGACAGGCCAACCCCGAATTCGCAGGGGAGCGAAAAGCCTCCCGCTAGGATCCCCCGCGACGAGACCGTCATGAAAGGTCCAACTCCGTCGCCGGTAACGAACGGCGACAAAACGGGTGGGCGCGAGACAAAGTAGCTCGTTCTATCACCCCACGATCTCCGCGGTTTCCAATACCGCGTGCATCAGCACCGCGGTGCCGGCCGCCGCCCATTCCTTGGTGATTTCCTCGTCCTCGTTGTGGCTCAGACCGTCCACGCAGGGGCACATGATCATCGAGGTGGGGGCCACCCGGTTGATCCAGCAGGCGTCGTGGCCGGCGCCCGAGATCAGGTCCATCGAAGAATACCCCAGCCGGTCCGCCGCCCGCTGCACCGCGGCCACGCAGCCCGGATCGAAGGTCACGGGGTCGAAATGGCCGGTGGGCTCGATCTCGATGCCGAGGCCCAGTTCCTCGGCGATCTTCGGGGCCTCGGCCTCCAGCTCGGCCTTCATCGCGTCGAGCGTCTCGAGGTCGGGGGAGCGGAAATCCACCGTGAACACCGTCTTGCCGGGGATCACGTTGCGCGAGTTGGGGTAGACCTCGACATGGCCGATGGCGCCGACGGCGCGGGGCTGGTGGCGCATGGCGATGGCGTGGACCAGCTCGGTGATCCGGGCCATGCCGAGCCCGGCATTGACCCGCATCGGCATGGGGGTGGAGCCGGTATGCGCGTCCTTCCCCGTCAGCGTCACCTGCAGCCACCACAGGCCCTGGCCGTGGGTGACGACGCCGATATCTTTGCCTTCGGCCTCCAGGATCGGGCCCTGCTCGATATGCAGCTCGAACATCGCCTTCATCTTGCGGGCGCCGACCTCCTCCGCCCCGATCCAGCCGATGCGCTGGAGTTCCGTATGGAAGGAGTGGCCCTCGGCATCCACCCGGTCATAGGCCCATTCGAGCGTGTGGACGCCGGCGAAGACGCCCGAGGCCATCATCGCGGGGGCGAAGCGGGTCCCCTCCTCATTGGTCCAGTTGACCAGCACGATGGGGTGCTTCGTCTTTATCCCCAGGTCGTTCAGCGTCCGGATCGCCTCCAGCCCGCCCAGCACGCCGAGGATGCCGTCATAGCGCCCGCCGGTGGGCTGGGTGTCGAGATGCGAGCCCATGTAGACGGGGGGCAGCTCCGGGTCCTCGCCTTCGCGGCGGAAGAACATGGTGCCCATGCGGTCCACGCCCATGGTCATGCCGGCGGCCTCGGCCCATTTCTGGAACAGGCGCCGCCCCTCCGCATCCGCGTCGGTCAGCGTCTGGCGGTTGGAGCCGCCGCGCACGCCCGGCCCGATCTCGGCCAGTTCATGGATCGAGTCCCAGAGCCGGTCGGCGTTGATCTGCAGGTTGGAGCTGAGGTCCGTCATGTCGTGGCCGTCCTTCCGCCGCCGGAAAGCGGCATGGTTCTGGGTCTTGCGGGGCGCGCGGGCGAAGGCATGGGCGGGCCTCCGGCGCGAGGGGCGTGCATGGGGTCGTCAGGCGTCGTCGGAGAGGGCCTCCGGCGAAAGCGCTTGCGATGCGTTAACCGTCTGGTCAAACTTCACGCTAGCAGGACCGCAGGTCCGGTCAACACGAAAAACCGGGAGGAACCCAGGCCATGACGGCGACCGTCGCGCGCAGCCCATCCGACCCGCCGGAGGGCCCGCGGCGTTGACCGATCCCGCCTCCGAAGGCCCCCCCGACGCGCCGCGCGCCGCGCGCACCAAGCGGCGCACCCGCATCCAGGCGGAGAACGAGGAAAAGATCCTCGATTCGGCGCTGGAGGCGTTTTCCCAGCACGGGTTCCGGGGCGCGACGCTGGACCGGATCGCCGAGGGGGCGGGCATGTCGAAGCCCAACCTGCTCTATTACTTCCGCCGCAAGGAGGACATCCACGCCGCCCTGATGACCCGGTTGCTGGAGGAATGGCTGGAGCCGCTGGAGAGCTTCTCGGCCGACGGCGACCCGATGCGCGAGATCCGCGCCTATATCCGCCGCAAGCTGGAGATGGCGCGCGAGAAGCCGCGCGAAAGCCGGCTTTTCGCCTCGGAGATCATGTCGGGCGCGCCGCGGATCGAGGACTATCTGACCGGCCGGCTGAAGGGCCTGGTGGACGAGAAGGCCCGCGTGATCCGGGCCTGGATCGCCGACGGCAAGATCCGGCGGGTGGATCCGCATCACCTGATCTTCTCGATCTGGGCCACGACCCAGCATTACGCGGATTTCGACGTGCAGGTCCGGCTGCTGCTCGACGCGCGCGGCGACGGGCATCTGGACGACGCGGCGCGGTTCCTCGAACAGCTTTTCCTGCGCGGCCTGGCGCCCGATTCCGGCTGAACGCCCCCCAAGCCGACCGCCGCGAGCCTGAACGACAACGCCCCCCGCCCGGGGTTCGGGCGGGGGGCGCGGCTCAGGTCTTCGGCTGCGGATCAGCGCGAGAGGATTTCGCGCAGCTCCACCATGTTGGCCCGCGCGCGCAGCACCTTCTCGCCCATCACCGACAGATGGGCGGGGGAGACCGCGCCGTCCTCGCGCCCGTTGGAGACAACCAGCGGTGTCAGCGCCGCGCCTTCGGCGATATGCGCCTCCATCCGGTCCCAGACCTGGCCGAGATCGGACTGCTCGACCGACCTGCCGAAGTCCATCCGCACCGCCTGCATCAGCCCGTGCAGGGCGAAGAGCTGGCCGCGGGCCTGGTGGAACAGGTTGTCGGCATGGAAATCGAACCAGCCGCGGTTGTTGCCGTCGGCGGCGATGAACTCCTTGCGCTCCACCGACCATTGCGTGGCGGCTGCGCGCTGGGAGAGCTGGGAGGCCATGGAGCCGAGATCGGCCGCGACCCGGTCGATCAGGGTGCGCAGGTTGTCGCGCCGCACGTCGTAGAGCGCGTCGCACGCGGCGAGACGCTCGTTGTAGCGACGGTAAAGCGGGATGGCCCCGCGATAGGAAGTGGACGCCGCCTCCATCACCGTCTGCAGCTGGGAGTCGAACGGGTTGTTGATCACCCAGGCCCGCTCGTTGGTGCGCAGGCGGGACTGAGCGGCCTGCAGGTCGCTGTCGGCCTGCGAGGTGCCGCGGACCCGGCCCAGCGTGTCGGCGAGGTCGAGCGAGACCCGGCGGACCATCGACAGCATCCCGATCTCGAACGAGGCCTTGTTGTCGAACCAGGGCGTGTCGGCGAAATCGATCAGGCCGAAGAAACCGAGATTGTATTGCGGCGCGCCGGGGATCCAGTCGTTGCGGTTCACCATAAGGTCGATGAGCGCGATCTGCATGTCGACCAGGCGCGACGGTCTGCAGGTGCGGGTGTCGGCGTTGCCCGATGCGCTGGCGTCGCCGCCGTCGACCGATGCGCCGGCGTCGCCGCCGTTGACCGCAGCCGGGGCCGGCACCGCGCCGCCGGCGACCTCGCCCTGCGAGCCGGGCGGGGGCAGGACGGTCTGCGGGAAGTCGAGGTCCATGCCGGCATAACTCGAGGTGCGCCAGGTCAGCACGCCCAGATAGGCGATGCAGAACAGGATCAGCAGCACCGGCAGCACGGCCACCAGCCGGCGCATGTAGCCGCGGCGTCGCGGCGCGAAGGGGTCCGCGGGGTCGGGCTTGCGTCGGCCGATGCCGAAGAGCAGGCCGATCCGCTCGATGAGTTCGACGAGGAAGTCGATGATGCGGGTCATGGGCCTCTCCGTTGCTGCGCCGAATGTTAACTAGCCTCTTCGCGGCGGGCTTCCAAGGCGCAAGGGCGGCGCGCAAGGAATAGGGGGCGCCGCGACCGCCGGCCCGAGGGTCGGGACGCGGCGCCCGCGGC
>NZ_JBSRTQ010000021.1:0-38903 GCF_055129145.1 Albimonas sp.
GAACACCACGCCCATCGAATCCCGCAGCACCAGCGGTCCGCCCTCGTAATCCGCCCCGATCTGCGGCGTGGCCAGCGCCACCTTCCAGCCGCCCTGCCCGTCGGCCGCCTGGTGATGCAGGTTGATCGGGTCGAAATCCGTGGTCTCGCCCCCCTCCATATGCGCCACCATATAGACCTGCTCCCCGTCCGGCCCCTGGCGGAACGAGGTGAACAGCACCGTCCCATCCACCGGCTGCACATAGGAGAACTGGTCGCGCCACGCGAAATTCCCCCGCAGCCACGGCCGCGCCGCGCGGAATTCCCGCAAGGAAAGCGCGAAGGCGGTCTGCCGCTCGGTCAGCCGGTCCAGATAGCCCGCGACATTGCAGTAGTCGTGCATGTCGTCCATCCAGGCCCGCGCGATCACCTTCAGCGCGGCGGGCGTGAACGGCGCGGGGCCCGCCAGCTTCGGCTCCACCGCGTTGAGCAGCGAGGCGATGACCTCCAGATCGTAATCCGTCACGTCGACCAGCGCCGGCAGCACATGCAGGAAGCGCTGCAGATCCTCGCGCGATTCGTAGCCCAGCGCCTTCAGGCGCGAGAACGCGCCGGGCAGCGAATAGGCATAGGCGTCGACCTGCCACTCGAGGCTGATCGCCTCCTCCGCCATGATCTTCACGCCGTACTTGTCGTCCTGGTTGCGGATGAACCCCCAGGACGCCCGCGCCATGGCGTTGAGAAAATCCATCGGCACGCCGGGGAACGCCGCGTAGGTCAGCATCTGCACCGCGGGGTTGTCATAGGCATGGTCGAGGATATCCATCCGCGTCTCGCCCAGCCGCGTGTTGATGTTGAGCTTGGGGTTGATCTGCGTGCCCCGGCGCAGGGTGTCGTGGTTGGCGCAGCCCGAGATCCAGTTCGACCCCCGCTCCACGATCTCCCGGATCCGCCACCACTTTGACAGCCAGAAGGTGTAGAGGAACGGCGTGTTGTGGGCGAAGGTCAGCGGGCCCCACTGGAACACGTCGTCGTCGCGCTGCTTGTCGATCACCGCGCGATAGGTCGAGCTGAGCTCCCAGTCCTCCTGCGGCCAGGGGCGGCCGTCCTCGAAGATGAACCAGGGGCGGTATTCGACCCCGGCCACCTCCTGCACCACGTCCGACATCTCCTGCAGATACTCGTCGTCGTGGCGCATGACCTCGGCGTCCGCGTCCCACCACTTGAAGTCCTGGGCGCCGTCGACCCGCACGCCGTCGGCGCCGTAATCGACCTTGCGCCGCTGCATCTCCAGCATGATCGCGCGTACGGTCCAGTTCCGATAGGCGAGGTTCTGCCCGTACATGTTGGGCCCGGCGAAGTAATGCCGGTTGAGCGCGTCGAGCCCCTGGTTGTCGGAATGGCCGTAGACCACGTCGAACACCAGCTTCTTCGCGCCATCCGGAAAATTGTGCAGGGCGGCGATCAGGTCGACCAGCTCGTCGGGGCGCCCGGTCTCCAGCAGCGCCGGGTTCACCGCCGCCATGCCGGCGATGACGATGTCGTAGCCCCAGTTGGTGGTGTCGGGGCGGCGCAGGTCCGCGGTGACCACCTCGCCGTAATCGCCCTCTTCGGTCCAGAAATCCGGACCGGCTTCGTAGACCGTGGTCGGCTCGACGGGCAGCAGCTGCACGCCGTCATAGCCCATGAACAGCCGGTCCGCGGGCTCGATCCGCCCGCCATGGCGCACCCGGTCGGCCAGATAGTCGATCTGACGGGCGAGGCTCGCCAGCGTGCGCCCGGCGGTGGCGGTGGGGGTGTGGATCTGCAGGATGTTGCAGGGGGGCCCGAGCTTCGCCGGGGCGCCATCCTCGCCCGGCTCGAACGCCTGAAAATACGCCGCGTCGGTGCGCGCCGCCTGCATGGAAGCGAGATCGTAAAGCTCCGAGGGCGCGAACACCCCGAACGGGACCGAGGCGGTCAGCGGGTCGAAGATGCGATGCCATTCGCCCTCCCCGTCGCGCCAGCTCAGCGCGTAGAAATCGCCGATGGTCTCCCGGCTGCCGGCCCGCATCCCCTCCACCGCGCACCAGATCCAGGCGTCGACCCGCGCCACCGGCACCCGGGTCCGGCGGAAACGGGCGTTCTGGCGGGACACCGTCAGCGACAGCTGCGCGTCGGGCTGCAGCACTTCGAGGAAGATGTCCCCGTCCGGCACGCGGGCCTCCAGCAGCTCCGGCGCCCAGAAGCCGAACTCGGCCTTGCCCGGCGCCGTGACCAGCCCGCCGAGGTGGCGCGCCAGCTTGCGCGCCGCCTCGAAGCTGGAGGCGGAGGAGGCGAGCGTCTCGCGGCAGCCAGTGGCCAGCGCTTCGCAGGCGGCGTCGTCGCGCAGGATCATGCGGGATCTCCGGGTCGTTGAATGGGGGCCCCGGGCCGCGGAACCGCGGGCCCGGAAGAGGGCCGCGGCGGAGCGATCCGCGCGGCCGGAAGCGTCGGCGTCGGCCGCGCGGCCTGAGGCCTGGGCGGCCTCAGCGCTTCAGCTCGAAGATCATGCCGGTCAGCGGCGGCAGCGTCAGCTTGATCGACTGGTCGTAGCCATGGGCCGGGGCGGCGTCGGCTTCGACGCCCCCGAGGTTCCCGCGCCCAGCGCCGCCATAGACTTGCGCGTCGGAGTTCACCCGCTCCGCCCAGAAGCCGGGCGCGGGCACGCCGATGCGCCAGTCGGCGTATTCGACGCCCGAGAAGTTGAACACGCACACCACCGGCGCCGCGCCGTCCTCGCCCTGACGAAGCCAGGCGTAGACCGACTGCGCCTCGGCCGACCCGTCGATCCAGCGGAACCCGTCCTCGCGCGCATCACGTTGATGCAGCCCGGGAAGCTCGCGGTATACGGCATTGAGATCGCTGACGAGTTTGCGAAGCCCTTCATTCAGCGGATCGCCCAGCGCCGGCCAGTCGAGCCCGGTCTCGTGGTTCCATTCGGCCTGCTGCCCGAACTCCTGCCCCATGAACATCAGCTTCTTGCCGGGATGGGCGAACATGAAAGCGTAATAGCTTCTGAGGTTTGCGAATTTTCCCCAGCGGTCGCCCGGCATCTTGCCGATCATCGAGCCCTTGCCGTGCACCACCTCGTCATGGCTGATCGGCAGCACGAAATTCTCGGAGAAAGCGTAATGAAGCCCGAAGCTTATCTCACCATGGTGATGCGATCTGTGAAGCGGATCGCGCGCGATGTACTGGAGCGTGTCGTGCATCCAGCCCATGTTCCACTTGAACCCGAACCCGAGCCCCCCGGCATCCACGGGACGGCTCACCCCCGGCCAGGCGGTGCTCTCCTCGGCGATGGTCATGATCGAGGAATCATCGCCGTAGACCTCGGCGTTCATCCTCTGCAGGAAGTCCACCGCCTCCAGGTTCTCGCGACCGCCATGCCTGTTGGGCACCCACTCGCCGGCATTGCGCGAGTAGTCGAGATAGAGCATCGAGGCCACCGCATCGACGCGCAGCGCGTCGATGTGATATTCGCCCAGCCAGTAGCGGGCGTTGGCCACCAGGTAGTTCGCCACCTCGCGCCGGCCCAGGTTGAAGATCGCGGTGTTCCAGTCGGGATGGAACCCCTGCCGCGGGTCGGCATGCTCGTAAAGATGGGTGCCGTCGAAATGGGCCAGCCCGTGCGCGTCGGTCGGGAAATGCGCCGGCACCCAGTCGAGGATCAGGCCGATCCCCGCCGCATGGCAGGCCTCGACGAAATCGCGGAACCCGTGCGGGTCGCCATGGCGGGCGGTCGGCGCATAGAGCCCCACCGGCTGATAGCCCCAGGACCCGTCGAACGGATGCTCGGTGATCGGCAGCGTCTCGATATGGGTGAAGCCCATGTCCTTCACGTAAGGCACCAGCTGCTCGCCGAGCTGCTTCCAGGTCAGCCAGGAGCCGTCCGGGTTGCGCCGCCAGGACGCCAGATGCGCCTCGTAGATCGAAATCGGGGCGTCCGCCCGCTGCAGCGCGCCGCGCCGCGACATCCATTCGCCGTCCGACCAGGTCTTGCCGCGCAGGTCGCGCACCACCGAGCAATTCTCGGGCCGGATCTCCGACCCGAAGCCCACCGGGTCGGCTTTGGGCGGCAGGAGCTGCCCGTCCGGCCCGAGGATCTCATACTTGTAGCGCGCCCCGTCGCCGAGGCCCGGCGCGAAGATCTCCCAGATCCCCGTCGCGCCGCGCCGGCGCAGCACATGGCGGCGCCCGTCCCAGTCGTTGAAGTCGCCGACCACCGACACCCGCGTCGCATTCGGGGCCCAGAGCGCGAAATGCACGCCCGCCGCGCCCTCATGGTCGCGGACATGCGCGCCGAGCGCGTCCCAGAGCCGGCCGTGCGAGCCTTCGGTCAGGAAATATTCGTCCATCTCGCCCAGCACCGGGGCGAAGCGGTAGGGATCTTCGACCGTCCATCCATCCGCACCGCGCCGCGCGCGGAACCGCCATCCCTGCGGCCGCTCGGCCAGGGTCGCCGCAAAGACGTCATGGCCCTGCGGGATCATCTCGACGATCGGCTGGCCGTTCATGTCCTCGAGCGTGATCGCCTCGGCCCCCGGCACGAAGCCCGCGATGCGCCAGCCGTCGCCATGCGGATGCGCGCCCAGGATGTCGAACAGGGCCGGATGGCGGCCGGCGGCGATGCGTTCGGCCTCGCCGGCCTCGATCAGGATCTCGTCGCCCTTGCGGACGGTCTTGGCGGAAATCGGGGTCAAGACCTCCTCCTTTCCGTTGCGCCCGAGCCCCTGGGCGGGATCGCCGGGGCCTGCGGGTCCTTCAAAAACGAAACGGCGCGCCGGTGGCGGGAAACCTCCCCGCCGCCGGCGCGCCGTGCGGACGCGCCGTATTCGGTGCGTCCAGTCAGACGCGGACCATCAGACGCGGGCCGTCATTCGGCGGCGATGCGGTCGAGCTCCGCGGTGCGCAACCCGTGGCGGGCCATCACCTCGGCGTATTCCGGGTCGTCGGCCGCGATATGCAACTTGGCGGCCAGCATCCCGGATTTCGACCCGCAGTCGAACCTTTTTCCGGAAAATTCGAACCCGGCGAGGCCGACCCGACCGATTCCCGCGGCGATGGCGTCGGTCAGCTGGATCTCGCCGCCCGCGCCCGGGGTCTGGGTGGCGAGGTCCTCGAAGATCGACGTATCCAGCACATAGCGCCCGACGACGGCGAGGCGAGACGGCGCGTCCTCGGGGGCCGGCTTCTCCACCATGCCGCGGGCGCGCGTGAACTTGCCGGTGCGCTCCAGCGGGTCGAGCACGCCGTAGGACCTGGTCTCCGACGCCGCCACTTCCATCGCCGCCACCAGATGCCCGCCGCATTCGGCATGGGCCTCGACCATCTCCTTCAGGCAGCCGGGCTCGCCGAGGATCAGGTCGTCGGGCAGGATCACCGCGAAGGCGTCCTCGGCCACATGCGCGCGCGCCATCAGCACCGCATGGCCGAGGCCGAGCGGCTGGTCCTGCATCACGAAGATGATCTCTTCGGACTCGGGGTCGGCCGCCATGCCCTGCAGCATGTCGGCGATCTCGTCCTTGCCCTTGGCGCGGAGCTGATCGTTCAGATCATGGTCCTGACGCACATAGCGCTCGATCGAGCCCTTCGTGGGATGCGATACGAACACCATCTTGCGGATGCCCGCCGCGCGCGCCTCGTCGATCGCGAACTGGATCAGCGGGGTGTCGATGACCGGCAGCAGCTCCTTCGGAGTCGCCTTGGTCGCGGGCAGGAAGCGGGTTCCCAGGCCTGCGACGGGGAACACGGCGGTCCGGATGGGCGAAGTCATTTGGCACTCCCAGTGTCATGCGCGACATCCGTGGGGCGGTCCGGACCGAAGCGGGATTTGAGACCCATCTGGTCGGTGCGCTTCATGCGGAATTCACTCGTCGCGAACTGTTGGTTCGATGTTTTACGCTCCCTTAAGACGATAGCGGGATCCGGTAAATTTCAAGGGATTTTTTTGTGCGGCGCAGCGTCGGCGCGCTCCGACGCCCGGGGCGGGCGGCTGGCGCCGACGGCACCGATCCGATGATTTTCGGGGTTTTTCTCAATACATCGTGGCCGATTTCGCGATGACCGTGGTCGAATTGCGCCTCATCAAGTAACTACTGTCGCAAAATGGTCAAAATCCACCGGGCCTCGAAAGTCTATCGGTCGCAGGTCCCGGGGCGATGCTTGCCCCCGATCCCCGCCGCCCGGCCCGGCCCGGGAAGTTTAGCTGCGCCCTTGTCGGGGACCGGGGGCCGCGCTACCCTTGCCAGCACAATGCCGCAACGCCGCAAGAGACATGCTCCGCCCCCTGACCCGACCGCCCCGGCGGGCGATCGCAGGGGGTCGATGCCGCGCGACGGCCATGGCGATCCGGGCCGCGCCCCCTGCGGCCCATGGGATGCGATCGACGCTCCGCCGACGGCGCCCGCGCCCTCCCGACCTCCCGCGGCCCCCGCCGCCCGCAACAGACAGGTGACCGCATGAGCGCATTCGACCTCGGCGCCGAAGACGACGCCGCCTTTCCCGCCCCGATCCGGCGCATCGCCGTCATCGGCGCCGGCGCCTGGGGCACCGCGCTCGCCTGCGTCGCCGCCCAGGCGCGGCGCGGCGTGACGCTTTGGTCGCGCAACGAAGCGCACGCCGCCGCCATGCGCGCCGACGGGCGCAACCGCAAATACCTGCCCGACGCGCCGCTGCCCGACTCGATCCGCGTCACCTCCGACCTCGCCGCCGCGCTCGAAAACGCCGACGCGGTGCTGCTGGTGGTCCCCTCCTCCGCCATCCGCGAGACCGCGCGGGCCATGGCCGAGATCCTGCCCCCCACCACGCCCGTCATCCTCTGCGCCAAGGGGATCGAGCCCGGTTCCGGCCTGCTGATGTCCGACATCGCGGCGGAGGAGCTGAAGGGCAACCCGCTCGGCGCCCTTTCCGGCCCCAACTTCGCGTCGGAGACGGCGATGGGCCATCCCACCGCCTGCACCATCGCCTCCGACGACGGCCCCGAGAAATTCGAGCTCGCGCCCGAAAAGACCGTCGCCGCCCGGCTCGCGGTCGCCATGGGCACCGAATCCTTCCGCCCCTACGTCTCCGACGACCTCGTCGGCGTCGAGGTCGGCGGCGCGTTGAAGAACGTCATCGCCATCGCCTGCGGCATCGCCACCGGCGCGGGCTTCGGCGCCAACACCCGCGCGGCCCTCATCACCCGCGGCCTCGACGAGATGAAGCGCCTGGCCGAGCCGCTGGGCGGCCGTCGCGAGACCGTCACCGGCCTCGCCGGCATCGGCGACCTGACGCTCACCTGCTCGTCCGAACAGTCGCGCAACATGTCCTTCGGCATGCAGCTCGGCCAGGGGATCGCGCGCGACAAGGTCTTCGACGGCAAGCCCGTGGTGGTGGAGGGGGAGCGCAACGCCCTCTCGGTCACCGACCTCGCGCGCAAGCACAACGTGCACCTGCCGATCTGCGAGGCGGTGCGCGGCATCCTCCATGACGGGCACGAGATGTCCGACGCGTTCGCCATGCTCTGGGGCCGCCCGCTGGAAGGCGAGCCGCGCGCCCTGGTGGAGCTGGAGCTGGGCCACCCGGCCGAGCGCCGCACCGCCTTCCATTTCAAGGAGATGCTGTCTTGACCCCCCCGCCTCTCGTCCCCGGAAAGACCGCCGACGCCGGCCAGATCCCCGAAGCCCTCGCCGCCGCGCGCCGCCATCCGCCCGAAGGGTCGCGCGCCGCGGAATACGTCGAATTCGCCTCGCGCCGCTTCGTGCTGGCCACCGATCTCGACGGCACCTTCCTCGGCGGCTCCGACAGCGACCGCCGCAAGCTCTACGAATGGATCGAGGCGAACCCGGCCGAGATCGGCCTGATCTTCGTCACCGGCCGCGATCCCCAGTTCCTCGAGCAGCTCTGCGCCGAAACCTTCGTGCCCTGGCCCGAATACGTGATCGGCGACGTGGGCACCACCATCGCCCGGGTGGAGTTCGACGAGGCCGGCAAGGGCCGCGTCGCCCCGATGGCCCCGCTGGAGGCCTGGATCGCCGAGGCCTGGGGCGATGCCGGCGACAAGGTGCGCGCCGCGCTCGACGGCCATCCGGGCCTGAAGCTGCAGCCCACCGCCTTCCGTCACCGGGTCAGCTACGACTACGACCCCGAAACCTTCGATGCGTCGGCCCATGACATCGTCGCCGGCCTCGGCCTCGACAGCCTCGTCTCCGACAACCGCTTCTTCGACGTGCTGCCGAAAGACGTCTCGAAGGGCCCGTCCCTGTTGCGCCTGATCGCGCATCTGGGCGTGACCGAAAACAAGACGCTGGCCGCGGGCGACACCCTGAACGACTATTCCATGCTGGCGCTCGACCTGCCCGCCGTCGCGGTGGGCGGCGCGGAATCCGGACTGCTGGAAAAGCTCCCCGACCGCGCTAATCTCCACAAGGCGAACGCCATCGGCGCCGGCGGCATTCTGGAGGCAGTGGCGAGCCTGGGTCTGCACCCCACGCCCCCCGCCCCGGACGCCGCTGCGGTCGCCTGACCGCCCGCGCGGCAGGCCCGCCGCCCAAGCCTTCGCGACCCTCGGGGACCGCCCCGTCCGGCCGCGCTCGCGCCGCCCCTCCCCCGGGGGGCGGTCGCCACGCCCCAAACCCCAGGGAGAGCCCGATGTCCTCCGATCTCGTGATCGTCTACCACCGCCAGCCCTATGAAGAGGTGGAGGTCGACGGAAAGATCGAACGCCGGGAGAACAAGAGCCCCAACGGCATCGTTCCCACGCTGAAAAGCTTCTTCGGCCGCGTCGGCAAAGGCGCCTGGGTGGCGTGGAAGCTGGCCGAGGACACGTCCAATCCCGGATTCAAGACCGTGCTCGACATCGAGGACAGCTTCGGGACCTACACCGTCTCACGCCTGCCGCTGACCGCCGAACAGGTGTCGTCCTTCTACCACGTCACCTCGAAGGAGGCGTTCTGGCCGATCCTCCATTCCTTCAAGGAGCGCTACAACTACGACCCCGTCGACTGGCCGACCTTCCGCGAAGTGAACTGGGCCTTCGCCGAGGCCGCCGCCAACGAGGCGGCCGAGGGCGCCGTGGTCTGGGTGCACGACTACAACCTCTGGCTCGTGCCCGCCTATCTGCGCCGCCTGCGCCCGGACGTGAAGATCGCCTTCTTCCACCACACGCCCTTCCCCTCGGCCGACATGTTCAACGTGCTGCCCTGGCGGACCGAGATCGTGCAGTCGCTGCTCTGCGCCGACGTGGTGGGTTTTCATATCCCCCGCTACGCCGCGAATTTCGTGCATGTCGCCCGTTCGCTCTTCGACATCGACCGGGTGGAAGAGATCAAGACCAACCCCGATTTCCTCCCCGCCGACGGCATGGCGCTGGTCGAGCGGATCACCCCCACCGCCCTGCATTTCGAGGGCCGGCGCATCGACATCGGCACCTTCCCCGTGGGCGTCGACGTCGAATACATCCAGAATCTCGGCCGCTCCGAAGAGACCGCCGAGGCCAAGGCCCGCATCCGCGCCGAGGTCGGCGACGCCAAGCTGATCGTCTCGGTCAGCCGCACCGACTACACCAAGGGCAATGTCGAGCAGCTGCTGGCCTATGAGCGTCTGCTGGAGCGTCGGCCCGAGCTGCACGGGCATGTCCGCCTGATGCATGTCTCGGTCGCCGCCAACCGCGCGATGACCGCCTACGAGACCGTGCAGAACGAGATCGAGCAGATCGTCGGCCGCATCAACGGCCGCTTCGGCTCGTTCGAATGGCAGCCGGTCAGCCTGATCGGCGTGGCGATCCCGTTCGTCGACCTGATCGCCTATTATCAGGCCGCCGACGTCTGCTGGATCACGCCCCTGGCCGACGGCCTCAACCTGGTGTCGGAAGAATTCTGCGCCGCCCGCGTCGACGGCGACGGGGTGCTCTGCCTCTCCGAATTCGCCGGCGTCGCGGTGGAATTGTCGGACGCGGTCATCGCCAACCCCTTCTCCAACAAGTCGATGGACGCGGCGATCGACCAGTCCCTCGACATGCCCGAGGAGGAGCGCCGCGCCCGCATGCTCCAGCTCCGCCGCAAGGTCGCCAAATACGACATCAAGGCCTGGGCCGAGGAGCAGCAGCGCCAGTTCAACGCCATCGCCCGCGAGCCCGCGACCGAGCCCGCCTGACGCCACGGGCCGCCCCTCCCCGCCGGAGGGGCGGCCCCGTTCGTTTCCATTGACGACCCCGGGCCGCCCCTCCGACATCGGGGCATGATTTCCAGGCGCCATTCGACACGATGATCTCCCCCGTCGATTGCGCCACCCATTTCGGATCCCGCGACGGAGCCTCCGCCCCGATGAAGGACCGACCCTTGCGCCACCCGCCCCCCTGCCCCATCGTCGCCGCCTCATCCCGGACGGAGGCGCCGGCGGGGGCCGGCGGAAAGGAACCGACATGGACGACACCGCGATCGACCGGGCGGCGATGGGGCGCCTCGCCTCCGCCCTCGCCTTCATCCTGGGGGCCGAGCATCCCACGACCCAGGCGCTCGCCGCCGCCTCGGCCGACGGCACGCCCGCGCAGATCAAGAAGGCCCGCAGCCAGTTTCTGAAATTGAAGCCGAGCCAGCGTCAGGCCGCGATGGCGATGCTCGACGACGACTGATATCCGACCCGGGCGGGCGCGAGCGCCGGTCTAGCTCGCCCCGCCGCGACGCGCCGCGCCCGCCTTCGCGCCATAGGCGTGCTCGACGATATGGGCGAAGGAGCGGTAGAGCCGGTCCAGGCGCTCGAACCCGCCGCCGTCCTGGGTGATCGCGCCGGCGCTGTCGGCGATGGCCACCAGCTGCAATGCGATGTCGGTGCGGGGGATGTCGGCGTCGAACTCGCCGCGAGCCACCGCCTGGTCGATGGCGGCGATGATGAACCGCTCCAGCGTCACGCCGAAACCGTCCAGCGCCTCCTGCGCGCTTTCGCCGATCACCTCGCGGTCGACCCGCATCCGGCCGATCAGGCTCCACGGATTGTTGGTCTTCTTCGTCGGGTTGAAGGCGCGGTAACGGCTGCGGTTCGCCTCCATCATGCCCACGATCTTCTCGGTGAAGCGCGCGTCGCCGACCCAGTTCTTCTCCCACGTCGCCAGAAGCTGGGTGATGTACTGGACCACCACCGCATCGACCAGGGTCTGCTTGGTGCCGTAGTAATAGTGGATCGTGGCGCGGGTGACGCCCAGCCGCTCGGCCAGCTCGCGGAAGCGGAACCCCTGCGCGCCATGGCGCACCAGCAGCTCGACCGACAGGTCCTCGATCCGCTGGCGCATGGCCGCGCCCCTGTCGTCCGCCCGATCCTGCGACACCTGCAAGCGACCCCTCCCGATCCGCCCCGGTGGCTCCGGAGACGCCGCCGCCTTGTCGCCAAGCCCGGCCAATGTCAAGCGCGGCGGCCGCGGGCCTCGGCCCCGGCCGCCGCGCCGCAGGTCAGTCGTTCCACAGGCCCCCGGTGACGTTGATGCACTCGCCGGTGATGTAGGACGCCTGATCGGAGGCGAGGAACACGACCGCGTTGGCGATGTCGACCGGATAGCCGGGGCGCCGGATCGGGATCGCCTGGGCGCGGGCATGGGCGTCGGGCAGCCCCTGCTCGCGGCGCAGCGCCTCGGTCTCGTCGCGCATCTTGGTATCGATGATCATGCCGGGCGCGACCGCGTTGACCCGCACGCCCTTGGGCGCGATCTCGTTCGACAGCGACTGCGTCATCGACACGACCGCGAATTTGGAAGCGCAATAGGCCCCGTAGGCCTCCACCCCCGACTTGCCCATCCACGACGCGATGTTGATGATCGCGCCCGCGCCCCGCGCCACCATCGCCGGCGCGACCGCGCGGGTGACGTGGAACGTCCCGTTGACGTTGATCGCGAAGGTGCGGTCCCAGTCCTCGTCCGAGGTCTCGAGCATCGGGCCGACTTTGCAGAGCCCGGCATTGTTCACCAGGATGTCGATGGGGCCGAGCTTTTCGACCAGCTCGGCGACCCCCGCCACGACCTCGGCCTTCACCGCCACGTCGGCCCGGGCGGCGAACACCTTCGCCCCGGTCTCGCGCATCGCGGCGGCGGTCGCCTCGGCGGCCTCCAGGTCGAAGTCCAGCAGACCCACCGCGCAGCCCTCCGCCGCCAGCCGGACCGCGATGGATTTGCCGATGCCATGCGCCGCGCCGGTGACCAGCGCCGTCTTCCCGTCGAGTTTGTACATTTTCTTGTCCTTCTCAGGGATCAATGGATGGTCCAGCCGCCGTCGCATACGAGCGTCGAGCCGGTGGAGAACGAGCTGTCGTCGCAGGCGAGGAACAGGATGCCTTTGGCCATCTCGTCGGGACGGCCTAGGCGGTTCATCACCTGCCGCTTCTCCAGCAGCTCGCGCAGCGCCGGGGCGTCATTGGACCGTTCGAAGATGGTCTTGAAATACGGGGTCTCGATGGTGCCGGGCGCGATGCAGTTCACCCGGATGTTCGCGCCGGCATGGTCCACCGCCATCGCCCGGGTCAGCGCCGCCACCGCGCCCTTGGAGGCGGTGTAGGCCGCGCGGTCGTAGATCGCCACGATCGCCCCGCCGGACGCGGTGTTGACGATGACCCCGCCGCCCTGCGCCTCCATCACCGGGATGGCGTATTTGCAGCCGAGGAACACGCCGTCGACATTCACCGACATCAGCGCCTTCCAGTCGGCGAGGCTGGTGGTCGCCACCGTCCCCGCGATCCCGTAGCCGGCGTTGTTCACCAGCACGTCGAGCCGCCCGTATGTGTCGACCGCGAAGGCGATCATCGCCTTCACCTGGTCTTCGTCCGACACGTCGACCGTGAACGCCGCCGCCTCGGCGCCCATCGCGCGCAGCTCCGCGACGACCGTCTCGGCGGCCTCGGCGTTGCGGTCGGCGACGATCACCGTGCCGCCCTCGGCCGCGAAGAGCTTCGCCGTCTCATGCCCGATGCCCGAGCCCGAGCCGGTGATGAGGGTGATTTTTCCGTCGAGCTTCATGGGGTCGTCCTGCGTTGGAGGCCGGCGTCAGGCGAGAAAGCCGCGCACGGCGGAAAGAAAGTCGTCCCGGCGCGACACCGGGTAGAAATGGCCGCCATCGGGCAGCAGGGTCAGCGCCGCGCCCGGCAGCCGGGCGGCGAGCGCGCGTTGCAGGAACGCCGGCACGATCATGTCGTCCTCGGCCCCCAGCAGCAGGGTCGGCAGGCCCGAGATGTCGAGCCCCTCCGCCCCGTCGAACTCCATCAGCGCCTTTATGCGCCCACGCACCACGGCCTGGGCCGCGGGACTGACAGGCGCCTTCGAGACGGCCGTCTCATAGGCGCCCCAGTTCGCCTCAAGCCATTCGGGCGCATAGGAGATCAGGGTGGAGGACGCCGCATAGGCCGCCGGATCCGTCTCCAGAATCCCCAGCCGGGTCCCGAACAGCGCCTGCATGTAACGGCTCTTCGCCCCCCATGTGGCGCTGAGGATCAGCCGCTCCAGCCGGTCCTTCGCCATCGCCGCCAGCGCCTGCCCGATGCAGCCGCCGGTCGAATGACCCAGAAAGCCGAAGCGCCCGATCCCGGCCGCGTCCATCACATGGCCCACATCCCGCGCCAGCTGCGCGATATCCACCGCCGCCGTCCCCAGACCGGACCCCGCGATCCCGCGTTGGTCGAAGCGGATCACCTCGAACCGCTCGGCCAGCGCCGGCGCCACCCCGTCCCAGAACCCGGCGGACCCGCCGAGCCCCGAGACCAGGACCAAAGCCGGCCCCGCCCCCTGACGGCGCGCATTCAGCCGCGCGCCGTCAGGGGTCTCGACGGTGAAAACCGTCCCGGTCATTGCAGCGGCGAGAAGTCGACGGGGGTGAGGATGCGGGTGTTCTGCCGCTCGATCATCCCGTCCACGCGCTTCAGATAGTCCTGCCATTCGGGGTCGGCGAGCATCCGCTTGCGCCGCGCCATCCGGTCGTCGAGGCCCTCGTAGCCCCACAGAGCGACCACATGGTTCAGCTCGCCGACCTCGGTCGTGAAATAGCTGATGAAGGTCCCCAGATGCTTCTTCTGGATCTCCAGCCCGTGGTCGCGATAGGCCGCCACGAACAGCCCCAGCTTGCCGGGACGGATGTGATAGTCGCGCTCCTCGAAGATCATCGGATCATTCCCCCTTGGGCGTGTAGGCGCCGTCGGCCCAGCCGAAGACGGTGCGCCGCTCGATCTCTTCGACGTCGACCGGCCGCGGGAACGGCTCGGGCGCCGGCTGACCCGGCTCTTTCGGCCGCCCGATCTGGGCGAAGAAATCGTCAAGCCCGCCGGGCAGCAGCAGCCACACGAAGGTCATCGGCTCGTCGTTCGGGTTCAGAAAATGGTGCTTGCGGTTCAGCCCCACCCAGACGGTCGAGCCGGGTTCGAGCGGATGCTCCACCCCGTCCACCCGCGCGATGCCCTTGCCGGAGACGACGTGGATCACCTCCTCATGCCGGTCATGGGTGTGCTCGCGAATGAAGCTCTGCGCCGCGACGGTCTGGGTGCCCAGCGAGAACGGCGTCTCGCTCTTGCACTTGGCCTGGCTCAGGATGTTGCGGATGAAGCCGTTGGCGGGGACCGGCTGCCAGTAGCTCTCGCCCTCGTCGGGGCCGAGCACGAAGGCGATGGTGTCGGTGTCGGTGTCGGTGTCGGTCGTCATTTCGGGGTCTCCTCAGGGGTCTTTTCGCGCGACGGCTCAGCCGTAGATGGCCTTGGGCAGCCAGGTCGCGAGCTCGGGGAAGATGAACAGCAGCGCCAGCACGATCAACTGGCAGATGATGAAAGGAATAACCCCCTTGTACATCTGCTGCAGCTTCATTTCGGGCGGCGCGATGGAGCGCAGGTAGAAGATCGACGGCGCCATAGGCGGCGACAGGTACGACGTCTGCAACGTCACCAGGAACACCACCGAGAACCACAGCGGATCCACCCCATAGGTCCGCAGGATCGGGATCGACACCGTCATCATGATCAGCACGATGGAGATCAGGTCCATCGCGAAGCCCATCACGAAGGTCACGCCGAGGATCACGGCGACGACCGACCACGTCTCCAGCCCGAAACTGTCCAGCAACGCCTTGGTCGCCCCCATGCCACCCGAGGCGAAGAACACGCCCGAGAACATCGAGCCCGCCAGCACGATGGCGAGGATCATCGCGGTCAGCGACACGGTGCGCAGCGACGCCTCGAAGATCAGCCGCAAGGAGAACTTGCCGTAGAAGATCGAGAGCAGGACCACGCCCGCCGACCCGCAGGCCGCGGCCTCGGTCGGGGTCGCCAGCCCGGCGAAGAGCGTGCCCAGCACCGTGAACACCAGGAAGGCGGGCGGCACCAGGGCGAAGGCGGTGTAGCGCAGTTTCTCGGCCCAGGACCGCGGATCCGGCTCGGTCTCGCGCGGGGCGAGGCTCGGGTTCGCCGTGCAGGCGATGATGATGTAGATGATGAACATCGCCGCCATCAGCAGCCCGGGCAGCATGATGCCGGCCAGCAGGTCGCCCACGGGCAACGTCGCGATAGGGGCCAGCACGATCACCGGGATCGACGGCGGAATGATGGTGCCGAGGCTGCCGCCCCCGCAGATCGTCCCCGCAACCAGGGAGTTGTCGTATTTCCGCTTCATCATGCCGGGGATGGCCAGCATCCCGACCAGCGTCTCGGTGGCGCCCACGACGCCCGAGGCGGCGGCGAAGATGGTGCACATGATCAGGGCGGCCACCGCCAACCCGCCGGGCAGACGCCGGGTCCACATGTAGATCGCGTCGAACAGGGTCTCCGCGATCCCCGCGCGCTCCAGCACCGCGCCCATGAACACGAAGAGCGGAATGGCGCCGAGCACGTAGTTGGTCGAGATCTCGTCGACCTTCTGCGCGAATTGCAGGATCAGGATGTCGCCGAAGCGCACGAGGCCGTAGCCCAGCGCCACCAGCATCATCGAGAACGCGACCGGGAAACCCAGGAAGATCATCCCGATCAGCACCGGGAACATGGTGAGCGCGATGTCGCCGGTCATGCCGCGCTCTCCGGCTGATGGGGGGAAGCGGGCTCGTCATGGCCCAGAACGGTCAGCAGGCATTGCAGGATGCGCGCGAAGCATTGCAGCGACATCATCGCGAACCCCGCCACATAGACCAGGCGATACGGCCAGACCGGCGGGTTCCAGGCGCTTAAGCCCGTGGTCTCCCCGGTCTGCATCACCTTGATGGCGTTGTTGGTCAGCGCCCAGGTCAGCCAGACGAACATCGCGGTCAGGATGATGTAGCAGATCAGGTCCCAGGCCGCGGTCAGCCGGCGCGGCGCGCGCTGGTGGATGAAGTCCACCCGCACATGCGCATCCACCGCCAGCGCGTAGGAGATGCCCAGCAGGAACACCGTGCCCATCAGCATGTAGCTGACCTCGAACGCCCATTGCGTGGGGGCGTCGAACACGTAGCGGCTGGTCACCTCGTAGACCATCGCCACCACCAGCGGCGTCACGACCAGCGCGCCGATCCGACCCGACCAGGTCGACAGGCGCGATATGAAGGCGATGAGCCGCCTCGCTCCCGCGATCATGACGGAACCGCCTCGGGGCGGGCGGCCGGCGGACGGCGGAGGGGCGGGGCTTGGGTCAAGTCATCGCTCGCGAGCTTCGGCATCGAGGGCGCCGGGTGGAGGAGGAGGGGAGGGTGGAGGAGGAAGAGGCAGAGGGTGCCGATACGCGGCGCCGGGCACGCTGCGGAACATAGGGGAGCCGAACGGGGGGGGAGGGGGCGCCGCCCCCCTGTCGCCAAAACCCCGCCGCGCGCCCGCAACCGGGCGCGCGGCGGGCCCGACCGTCGCGCTCAGCGACCGCCGGGGGCGAAGCGGAACTCGCTCAGGCCCGACAGGGACGCCAGGAACGCCGACTGGTCCTCGTAGATCTTCTTGAACCAGGGGTTGGTCGCCGACTGCTCCTGGGCCCACTCGGCCGAGGCCGCCTTGACCGCCTTCACCAGGCTGTCGTCGACGATGATCATCTCGGCGGGCGAAGACTCCTTCATCTTGGCATAGGCCGTGAGGTCCATCTTCACGTAGCCCAGATAGCTGTCGAGCATCGCGAGACGCCCCGCGGTCTCCATCAGCGCCTGGTCGTCGGCGGGGATCTTCGCCCACACTTCCTTGTTGATGATGCAGTCATGCACCGCCGCCGGCGAATGCAGGCCGGGCATCATGATGTAGGGCGCGATCTTGTCGAAGCCGGCTTCGAGGTTGCCCCCCGGGCCGCCCCATTCGATGGCGTCGACCACCTTGCGCTCCAGCGCCGAGAACACTTCCGACCCGGGCAGAACCACGGTGGAGGCGCCCAGCTTCGGCGCGATCTCGGCCCAGGCCGACGACGTGCGCAGCTTCAGGCCCTTCATGTCTTCGGGCGTGCGCACGGGCTTGTGGGCATGCATGAAGATCTCGGTCTCGGTCACGCCGCAGGGGATGGCGACGACGCCGAACACGTCCATCCGCCACTCTTTCCACAGCGCGAGGCCGTTGCCGTTGTAGATCCACATCATGAATTCTTCGGGGTTCGGCCCGCCCGGCCAGCCCGAGATCACCGCGGAGGTGCGATCGACCGACCAGTCGTAGCCGCCCCAGGCGTGGCCCATGTCGGCGATGCCGTTCTGCACGGTCTCCGTCACCTTCAGGGCCGGGCCCAGCGCGCCGGCGGGGAAGACGTTGATCTTCACGCGGCCGTCGGTGATCTGCTCGACGATCTTGGCGTAGCTGGCGGCGCCGATCTCGAGCCAGTGGCCGCCGGCCCAGGGGGTCGCCATGCTCAGCTCGACGGTGTCGGCGGCGGCGGCGGCCTGCGGTAGGGCGCCGAGGCCGAACGCCAGCGCGGCGGCGCCGAGGGAGGTCTTCAGGTCGATCATGAACGCGTCCTCGTGAGGTTTGCTGCGATGCGATGAGGCGGGGAGCGGGGTCGGAATGGCTTTTTCGGCGCCGGGCTCCCCTTCCGTCCGACTTGAAGTCAGGCGGTCGGGCGTCCGGAAACGGGGTCGACGGTCGGCACGGGTCCAGCGGCGTCGGGCGCGCCGGCGCGGGTTGCGCCCCAGCGGGCGCCTCCGGTTCGGGCGCCTGAAAAACAGGCTCTGCGCTGAGGTCTGCTTACTAACATGTATGTCAGTAATTCGATTGCCTGCCACATTGTCAACGAAGTTTTCGCTGCATTGCACGCGTGCCGGAACCCCGGGCGCGCCGCCTCGAACAACGAGGCGCGACACGGCCGCGGGTGGCGCCTGAAACCCGGACGCCGCACCTGAATTTTTCAATATTATTATATATTTATCGGGGCCCGACGCCCCGCCGCCGCACAGGATTTCAAGCCCCGGCCGCCGCCCGCATCACCCCCGCTCGGCGCGGTCCGAGCTCTGCATCAGCCGCCGCCCAGGCCGCTGACCCCGCGCATCGCCTTGCCAAGTTTCCGCCTCGGTTTCTCTCCGAAACCGGGCGCCTCGTCTGAGGCGCCCGGTTTCAGCCAGCCCCGATCACGCGGCGGCCCGCCGCGATTCGCACGCCGCGGTTGCGCGCCCCTCTCGCCACCGCGGCCCCAAGGCGCCGCGTCAGTAGCTGACCCTCTGAAAATGGCGGACCACCGCTTCCTCGACGCTCAGCGCCGCAAGCCAGGAGGTCTTGGGATTGTCGGGCAGCGGCACATTGGAGAGCGCCACCTCGAAGGTCCCGAACGCGCCCTCGCCGTCGACATGATGGCTGTTGCCCGAAGCGCCCGGATCCGCGATCAGGCTCACCCGGGTCCGCGCGAAACCGATGCCGGCCAGCGCCACAGCGGCGGTGACGTTGGCGTTCTTCGGGAATCGGGCGGAGGCCTCGGCCGCGTCGCCTTCGAAGAACACCGCGGCCTCGGTCAGCGCATCCAGATCCAGCGTCTCCTCCGCCGGCGTGCCCTTCCAGGCGGCGGGCGGCTTCACGCCCCGATAGGTCACGCGGGAAAGCCCCGCCCGCCCGCCGGTGCGCAGGATGTCGAGCCCGCCGATGGCGCCCGAGGCGATGGAGAGCCGCGCGCCCCCCTGCCCCGCGGCCGCCTCCAGCCGCTCCCGCAGCCCCTCGTCGCCCAGCGCCCCGATGGAGGCGAGCACAACAGGCACCCCCGCCGCCAGCAGCACGGGCGCCACGTCGCGCACCGCCCCGTGCCCGGCGCATTCCACCACCAGATCCGGCCCCCAGCCGAGCAGCGCGTCCACGTCGCGGAAGAGCTCCAACGCCGCCCCCTCGACCACCGATCCCGGCCGCACCAGGGCCGCGCCGACGCGCAGCCCCTCCGCCCCCCGGGGCAACGAGGCGACGAGGCTGCGCGCCATGGCGCCGAGGCCGATGACGGCGATGCGGGGGGCGTGCGGCATGGGAGGATCCTGTCGATTGGGGAGGTCGGGGCGGGGAGGGTCGGCGCGCAGACAAGGCGCCGCCCCGCCCCAAGTCAAGCGAGGCCGCGGCCGCAATGCCCGACTCTTTCACCTGGCATACGCGCGGCGCACGCGCCGTGCACGCATGTCGCCCCCTTCGAAACAGCCTAATCGGGGATGGTGACCACCTCGTAGATCGCCTCGATCTCCGGGCTGATCTGCAGCTTGCCCAGCGCCTCGCCGATCATGTCCCAGATCTCGCCCGAGGCGTAGATCCGGCTCAGCTCCCGGTCCACCGCCAGCCGCAGCCCGGTCTCGCCCCGCCTCATGGTCAGCGCATAGGGCTCGCGCGACAGCGTCCGGCGCGAGATCACCGGCTGCACGGTCGGGCGCATCCGGCCGAGCTGATAGAGCAGGATCGACTGATCGCCCAGATAGGCCTCGATCTCGCCCTTCTGCAGCGCCTCCAACCCCATGACGTGGTTGGAGAAAAGCACGAGCCGCACCCCCGGCGCGACCTTCGCCAGCACCTTGCGGGCGATGATCTCGGTGGTGGTGCCGTTGAGCACGCCGACGGCGTCGTCGGTGAGGTCGGCCAGCCGCTCCGCTCCGCCCTTGCGGAACACGATTCCCGCGCCGTCGATGAAATAGGGGATGGAGAAATCCAGCGTTTCCCGACGCTTGAGGGTCTGGGTGGTCGGCCCGCACAGCAGGTCGATCCGCCCGTCCGCGACCGCGTCAAGGCGGTCGGCGGCGCTGACCGCGACCCATTCCACCGCCGACCCCTCCGGCGCGCCCGCCGCCTGCAGGATCCCCGGCGCCGCCCGCTCGCAGAGCCGCACCGCGAGCCCGGTGGGCCGCCCCCGATCGTCGGCATAGGAGAAGGGCGGCGCGTCGAGCCGGTAGCCCAGCCTCAGCGCGCCGCGCGCGGCGACATCTTCCAGCACATCGGCCCGCACCGGCGCGGCGCTCTCCACCAAGCCCATGAAAGCCATGACGAAAACCGCGCCCCATGCCGCCAACGCCGAAGCCCGCGCCCCGAGGCCCGGCCTCGCGCGCCACACTTCGCCGCCAGCGCTCGCCCGCGCCGCGGCACGCTCCGCACGCCCCCCCGACATGCCTTCCCCTTCGGTCATTGGATTTACATCCGCCAGAATGGGCCCCGCAACCGCGCGACGCAAGCCAAGGCGCCGGATGCACTGGAAATCCGCCCGTCTTGGCGCTATCCCGAGCGCCGACCTGCTCCACCCCGATCCCGACCCCGCCCGAGAGGACACGACCATGGCCGAGCTCGACTACCGCGAACCCGAGGCGAAGGTGATCCATGGCGCGCTGGGCGACTGGGAACTGGTGATCGGTATGGAGGTCCACGCCCAGGTCGCCTCCAAGTCCAAGCTGTTCTCCGGCGCGTCCACCGAATTCGGGGCGGAGCCGAACACCAACGTCTCGCTCGTCGACGCGGCGATGCCGGGAATGCTTCCGGTCATCAACGACTTCTGCGTCGAACAGGCGGTGCGCGCGGGGTTGGGGCTGAAGGCGCGGATCAACCTGCGCTCGGTCTTCGACCGCAAGAACTACTTCTATCCGGACCTGCCGCAGGGCTACCAGATCAGCCAGTTCAAGTTCCCCATCGTGGGCGAGGGCGAGGTGCTGGTGGACATGGAGCCCGGCGTCGCGCGCCGCGTGCGGATCGAGCGGATCCATCTCGAGCAGGACGCCGGCAAGTCGATCCACGACATGGACCCGGGCCTTTCCTTCGTCGACCTCAACCGCACCGGCGTCGCGTTGATGGAGATCGTGTCCCGCCCCGACATCCGCGGACCGGAGGAGGCGGCGGAATACGTCCGCAAGCTCCGTCAGATCCTGCGTTATCTCGGCGCCTGCGACGGCAACATGCAGGAGGGCAGCTTGCGCGCCGACGTCAACGTCTCGGTCTGCAAGCCCGGCGATTACGAGCGGTTCCGCGAGAACGACGATTTCTCCATTCTCGGAACCCGCTGCGAAATCAAGAACATGAACTCGATGCGCTTCATTCAGCAGGCCATCGACTACGAGGCGCGGCGCCAGATCGCCATACTGGAAGACGGCGGCAAGGTGGATCAGGAGACGCGTCTCTACGACCCCTCGAAGGGCGAGACCCGGTCGATGCGCTCCAAGGAGGAGGCGCATGACTATCGCTATTTCCCCGACCCCGACCTGCTGCCGCTGGAGATCGACGAGGCCTATGTGGCCCGCGTCCGCGACAGCCTGCCGGAGCTGCCCGACGCCAAGAAGGCCCGCTTCGTCACCGCCTACGGCATGACCGAATACGACGCCGGCGTGCTGACCGCCGAGGTCGAGAACGCCGGCTATTTCGAGCAGGTGGCCAAGGGCCGCGACGGCAAGCAGGCGGCGAACTGGGTGATCAACGAGCTCTTCGGCCGGCTCAACAAGCAGGGCCTTTCGGTGACGGAATCGCCCGTCTCGCCCGAGCAGGTCGGCGGCGTGATCGACCTGATCGGCAAGGGCGACATCTCGGGCAAGATCGGCAAGGACCTGTTCGAGATCCTGTGGACCGAAGGCGGCGATCCGGCCGAGCTGGTGGAATCGCGCGGCATGCGCCAGGTGACCGACGCCGGCGCCATCGAGACCGCGGTGGCCGAGGTCATCGCCGCCAACCCCGAGAAGGCGCAGCAAGCCATTGAAAAGCCGTCGATGGCGGGCTGGTTCGTGGGTCAGGTGATGAAGGCGACCGGCGGCAAGGCCAACCCCAAGGCGGTCAACGACATCGTGCGCGCCAAGCTGGGCGTCTGAGCCGCCGGCACGGCCGCGGCCGCGAGGCCGGATTGGAATCGCCTCCCGGGCGGGCTAGGTTACGGCCCGGCCCGGTTCGGGCCGCAGAACGGGAACCGGGATGATCCTCTACGACTACAAGACCGTCGCCGCGCCCCGCCGCGCCGGCAAGTTCCGCGGCGTCGCCAAGGGCCCGGAAGCCTTCGCCCGCACGCTGGAAGAGGCGATCGGGGCCGAAGCCGCCGGCGGCTGGGAATACATGCGCGCCGAGAATCTGCCCTGCGAGGAACGGCAGGGCTTTCTCTCCCGCCGCTCGACGGTGTTTCATTCGGTGCTGATCTTCCGCCGCGCCAAGCCTGGGAGCCAGGACGCGTACCTGTCCGGCGCCGCGGGCTTCGCCGAGGACGAGCCGCCCGCATTCCGCCGCGCGCCGGCCGCTGCGCCCGCGCCGACCGCCGCGGGGTCGCCCGACGCGGCGCTGATGCGCCTCGACCCCTCGATGCGCGAGGCGGCCGCCGACGCCCCGGAGGCGCCCGCCCCCGAAACCCGTCTCGGCCCCGCCCAGCGCTGAACCGGCGACGCCCCGGCCCGCCCCTCCATTGGCGTGGACCGGGGCGAGCCCCCTCAATCCCCGTCGGGGATCACCGCGTCCACCGCGCCGCCGACCACATCCGCCGTTGTGCTGATCGCCGTCCCCGCCACCGAGACGGTGGTCGACACCACCGTCCCCGCCACGCTCGCCACCGCGCAGCCGCCGAGCGCGCCCGCCGCCGCCAGCAACGCCGCGAGCCGCATCGCCCGCCTCACGCTCATCCGTCCGCCTCCCCGCTCAGCTCCAGGCTCAGCGCATGGACGCGGCCCGCCAGCTCGGCCTTCAACACCCCCATCACGGCGCGCTGACGCGCCACACGGGACTTGCCGTCGAAGGCCTCAGCCCTCATCTGGATGCGGAAGTGGGTTTCGCCCCCTTCCTTGAATCCGCCATGTCCGCGATGGCTCTCGGACTGATCCTCGATCTCCAGCGCGCTGGGCGCGAATTCCGCCACCAGCTTGGCCCGCATGATGGCGGTCACCGGGCCATCGCCCTCCGCCGTCTCCGCCGCCGTTTTCGTCGGGTTCGCTCGCATCGCGTCGATCCTCCGTCTTTTCCTTCGCGCCGCACGGGATACACTCGTGCGCCCGAGTCGCCGGACGCCGCAGGCCCCGGCATAGGACGCCCCGATCGCCCGGGGCCGCAATACCTGGGAGAGGCCAGCTTGTCGCGCCGCTCGTTCCTCGATTACGACGTCTCCGTCACCGCCGACAAGCGGCGGCGTCAGCGCGCGCGCGGCCATACCGGCGCGCAGGCGAGCTCGGCGCGGGTCTGCGAATGCGAGGGCTGCGAGGAGCTGGGCGCCTATCGCGCCCCGGTGTCGCCCGAACGGCTGGACGAATTCCACTGGTTCTGCCTGGAGCATGTGCGCGAATACAACCGCTCCTGGAACTTCTTCGAAGGTCAGTCGGAAGCGGAGCTGGAAGAGAGCATCCGCTACGCCAACACCTGGGAGCGGCCGACCTGGAAGCTGGGCCAGGGCGGCCATCCGCAGGTCAACGCCAACGGCCATGCCGAGGGCCGGGCCTGGGCGCGCTTCGGCTACCGCGATCCCTTCGAGGTTCTGGGCGACAACGCCACCATCAATCCCGGCGCATCGCCGCCCGAGGGCCGCCGCCCCGAGCCGCGCCGCCGCCTGCTGCCGGCATCCGAGCGGCGGGCGCTGGACATTCTCGGCGTGCCCGACGCGAGCAAGCGCCGCGACATCCGCGCGCGCTACCGGGCGCTGATCAAGGACCTGCATCCCGACCTCAACGGTGGACGGCGGGACGAGGAGGCGCGGCTGACCCAGGTGCTCTGGGCCTGGGAGCAGCTCAAGAACAGCCGGAATTTCGCGGACTGAGCCGCGCTCGGGCGGGTTTCGTCGCCCGCCCCCTGTCATGGCGCGCGGGGATGCCGCGCCAGGGCCGGGCGCCGGACAGGGCCGGCTTTCCCCGATCCCGCCGCCGCATGGGCCGCAATGCGCCTGGGACTTGCATTTTCGCGACGCCGAATTAAGCAGATCAGGTTGCAAATTTCCATCGGCCCATTGGAGTTGATCATGCATATGAATCTCGTCCTGACCGCCGCATCGCGTCGCTTGTCCGTGGCCTCGCTCGCCGCGATCTGCTTGGCCGCCTCCGCCCAGGCGGGCACGGTGACCCTGAGCGAAGGCGATTTCGCCGGCTGGACCGCCACCTCCCTCGCCGGCCCCGACGGCGTGCAGACCGCCACGGTCACCACCGACGGCAATCCGGGCGACGCGCTGACGGTCGCCAACACCGCTTTGGACCTGGTGATCACCCGCTTCGGCGGGCCGGGGCTGAGCTACGCCCCCGCCGGCGGGGCGATCCTCTCCGTCGCCTATTCGCTGGACTTCAACGTCGTCGTCGGCAACGACACCGGCATGGGGGTCTATGCGCTGGTGCTGGAGCAGGCGGGTTCCACCTACGCCGTCGACGCCCTGTTCGGCACCGGATCGGCCCCCGGCTGGGGGAACGCCAGCGGCGACGGTCTGACCGCGACCGATTTCATCGCGCTCGACGGCGGGCTGGGGCTGGACTTCTCTGTGGCCGGGGCGCCGATCGCCATAGGCTTCGCCACCGAGAACGACGGCGCCATCGGAACCAAGGTGGCCTTCGACAACCTGTCGGTAGCGCTGACCACCGCAGACGCGGTGGCGCCCCTGCCCGCCGCCGCGCCGCTGGCGCTCGCCGGCTTCGGCGCGCTCGCCTTCGTCGGCCGTCGACGCCGCCGGGGCTGAGCTTCGGCCCTGCGCCTCGGGACGCCTTGCCTTCCCCCGCCGGCGGGGGAGGGTCGCGTTCCAGGCGCCGCCGTCCTCAGATCGCGGCGGCGGCGGCGACGGCCTCCGAAAACTCGGCCTTCAGCGTCTCGATCTCCTCGACGCCCACCGACACGCGGATGAAGCCTTCGGTGATGCCCAGCGCCGCACGCGCCGCCTCGGTCAGCGCGCGATGCGAAGAGCTCGGCGGATGGCTCAGCAGGGTCTGCACGTCGCCGAGCGACGGCGCGAAGGGCAGGTCCCTGGCCGCGCGGATGAAGGCGTTGGCCTGGGCCCGCCCGCCCTTCAGCCGGAAGGCGACCATGGCCCCGTTGCGCCCCTGCAGCAGGTCGCCGGCGCGGTTGTGGTCGGGATGGTCGGCGCGGCCGGGATAGATCGCGGTCTCCACCCCCGGCAGGCTCGCGAGGTGGTCGGCGAGCGCCGCCGCATTGGCCTCGGCCCGGTCATAGCGCAGGGCGAAGGTGGCGAGGCCGCGCTCGGCCAGCCAGCAGTCGAACGGGCTTGCAGTCGCCCCGATCGACCCCTGCGCGGCGGCCAGCGCGACCCGCACCGCCGGATCGCGCGCCGCGGCCCAGCCCAGCGTCGCGTCCGAATGCCCGGCGAGCATTTTCGTCACGGAGTGGATCACGATGTCCGCCCCATGATCGAAGGGCCGCCAGCCGCGCGGGGTGGTGAAGGTGTTGTCCACTACCAATAGCCCGCCGCTCGCGACCGCGGCTGCGTGGGCGGCTTCCATGTCGGCGACGCGCAGGGTGGGGTTCGACACGACCTCCGCGAAGACCATCGCGGCGGGGGTCTCGGCGGCCCGCGCCCAGGCGGCGCCGTCGGTCGGGTCGACGAAATCCACCGAAATCCCGAAGCGCGGCAGGTCCTGGGTCATCAGCCGCAGGGTCCGCCCGTAAAGCTGGTTCGACGCGATCACCCGGTCGCCGGATTTCAGCAGCCCCAGCAGCACCGCCGACACCGCCCCCATGCCCGAGCCGAACACCAGCCCGCCGCCCGAGCCCTCCGGCGTCCCCTCCAGCGCGTCGATCTGGCGGGCGAGCGCCACGGCGTTGGGGTGCCCCTCGCGCGCATAGGCGAATCCCTCGGTCCGGCCTTCGTACTGGGCGTCGAGCGCGTCGGCGTCTTCCGCCCGCCACACGACCGAGGGGTGGATCGGGCTCGCGACCGGGCGGGTGACGGTGCGGGGCGCGGCCGGGCGGCGGGCGAGCGAGCGGGGGGGGAGGGCGTCGGACATCAGGCGGGCTCCGCGAAATTGGGGCGAGGCCCTTGGTCTAGCGCGCGCCGCGGGGCGCGGGAAGGCGGCCTAGCGTTCGGCGGGGCGCCAGCCCGCGGCCACGG
Source organism: Albimonas sp. (assembly GCF_055129145.1). Classification (NCBI taxonomy): domain Bacteria; kingdom Pseudomonadati; phylum Pseudomonadota; class Alphaproteobacteria; order Rhodobacterales; family Paracoccaceae; genus Albimonas; species Albimonas sp. The sequence continues at coordinate 26,344 of NZ_JBSRTQ010000021.1, forward strand.
CCTCTTCCTCCGAGCAGAACCAGCGTTCGCCCTTGTCGGTCGAGATCCGGGTGCGCCCGTAATCCGCCTGGTCGGGCATGTGATAGATCTGGCCGGAGCGGGAGATGTTGCCCTTGATCGGACAGGCTTTTCCGGGGCCGTCCTTGCCCGACAAAACCTCGTCGGCGGGCCGCGGGACGGACCGCGCCGCCGCCTCGGCCCTGAGCCGGGCGCGATAATCCCAGGGGGCTTCGAAATCGCCGGACCAGAGGCCCGCGCTTGCGTCGCGGGCCGTGGTCTCCTCAGCTTCGTAGCGGTCGGAGAACTTGCGGTAGACCACCGCCCAGCCGCCCGCGACCATCGCGGCGTTGAGGTCGCGGGCCCCCGCCTCGCAGACCGCCAGCGGGCGACGGTACTGGTCGCGCTCTTCCGCCGTGCAGCGCACGTCGCGCCCGTCGATCAGGGCGATGAGGGCGCGGGTCGCGGCCTCGCCGCAGGCGTAGTCGCGACCCGCGCCGTCCCGGCAGGTCTGCGCCGCTTCCGGCGCGTCGATGTGCAACAACCGCAGGCGGTCGTCGCCGATGGCGATGGTGTCGCCATCGATCACCCGGGCCGGGCCGGCGAAGCGTTCGGTCGCCTGGGCGGGCGCGATCATGGGGAGTGCGGACGCGGCCAGGAGCAGCAGGACGAGACCGGATCGGCGGATTTGTTTACGGATCATTTACCGGAGTTAACGCACCCCGGCGCCCGGCGCCACGCCGGACCCTCTGCCCAGGATGGCCGTAGGAGCCGCCCCCGATCCCGGCGCCAGACCCGTTTCGAGCGGAATCCCGCCCCGCGGCGCCACGTCGCCCCACCATCCGCCCCCGGATTTCCCCGCAGCCGCGGCGCCGCGCCGCTGGCGCCCTTGCGCGCATGGGATCTATGATCCAAGAACAATGGCAGACTGACGAACATGCCCGGGACCGCCCGGCGGAAAGCGAGTTTCTCCTATGGCTGACGGTGCGATCCTGGACGCGATGGAACCGACCGTGGACCTCTCGGTCCGCGACGTCTTCGGCATCGACTCCGACATGACGGTGAAGGCTTTCGCCGAGCCCACCGACCGCGTGCCCACCCTCGACCCGACCTACCAGTTCGATCGCGACACCACGATGGCGATCCTGGCGGGCTTCGCGCATAACCGGCGCGTGATGATCCAGGGCTATCACGGCACGGGCAAGTCGACCCATATCGAGCAGGTCGCCGCCCGCCTGAACTGGCCCTGCGTGCGCATCAACCTCGACAGCCACATCAGCCGCATCGACCTGATCGGCAAGGATGCGATCAAGCTGCGCGACGGCAAGCAGATCACCGAATTCCAGGAAGGCATCCTGCCCTGGGCGCTGCGCAACCCCGTCGCCATCGTCTTCGACGAATACGACGCCGGCCGCCCGGACGTGATGTTCGTGATCCAGCGCGTGCTGGAAGTGGACGGCAAGCTGACCCTGCTCGACCAGAACGAGGTCATCCACCCCCACCGCTATTTCCGCCTGTTCGCCACCGCGAACACGGTCGGCCTCGGCGACACGACCGGCCTCTATCACGGCACCCAGCAGATCAACCAGGGCCAGATGGACCGCTGGTCGATGGTGGTGACGCTGAACTACCTGAGCCACGACGACGAGGTGAACATCGTCCTCGCGAAGAACCCGGACTACCAGACCCCCAAGGGCAAGACGACGATCTCGCGCATGGTGACCGTGGCGGACCTGACCCGCTCGGCCTTCATGAACGGCGACATCTCCACCGTCATGTCGCCCCGCACGGTGCTGGCCTGGGCCGAGAACGCGCGCATCTTCGGCGGCGACATCGGCTTCGGCTTCCGGGTGACGTTCCTCAACAAGTGCGACGAGCTCGAGCGGCAGACGGTGGCCGAGATCTACCAGCGCTGCTTCGGCGAGGAACTGCCCGAGAGCGCGGCCTCCGTCGCGCTGGGCTGAGCCCGACCGCGGACCGGTCCCCCGGTCCGCGACCCGCTCCTGCGCCCCGGGCCGGCCGCGATCCGCGCCGCCGGCCCGGGCGAGGGCGAAGACCAACGCGGCCGATCAGGCGCGTGGCGGATGAAAAGCCCCGCACGACGCCGTCCCGCTGAACGAGGTGGCGCGACCCGATGAACAACCGTTCCGACAACCCCGCCGATCCGTTCAAGAAGGCGCTGGCCGAAGCCACCCGCGCCATGGCCAACGATTCCGAGCTGTCGGTCACCTATTCGGTCGACCCGCCGGGCATGGCCAACGATTCCGTCCGCCTGCCCCAGGTCACCCGCCGCATGAGCCGCGAGGAGGTCGTCGCCGCCCGCGGCGCCGGCGACGCCTACGCGCTGCGCATGCGCTTCCATGACGACGCGGTGCACAACCGCTACCTGCCCCAGGGCGAGATGGCCCGCGCGCTCTTCGAATCGATGGAGACGGCGCGCTGCGAATCCATCGGCGCCCGCCAGATGCCCGGCGTCGCCAACAACCTCGACGCGCGGCTCGCCGAAAGCGCGAGGCGCCTCGGCTACGGCGACATCAAGGACGTGGCCCAGGCTCCGCTGGCCGAGGCCGCCGGCTACCTCGTGCGCCAGATGGCCACCGGCCGCGCCCTGCCCGCGGGGGCGGAGAACGTGCTCGGCCTGTGGCGCGGGTTCCTCGAACAGCAGACCGGCCAGACCATGGAGCAGGTCGGCGACAGCCTCGAGAACCAGGCCTCCTTCGCCAAGCTCGCGCGCATGGTGATCGACCAGCTCGGCTATGGCGAGCAGCTGGGCGACGACCCCGACGCCGACGAGAACAACGACGAGGCCGAGGAGGAGGACGGCGAGGAGCCCGAACCCGACGGCGACGACCAGGGCGACGAGCAGGGCGACGAGAACCAGGACCACGCCCCCGACGACCAGGCCGCCGACGCGCCGGACGCGACCTCGGCGCAGATGGACATGGACGAGTCGGACGACGCCGACATGTCCGAGGAAGCGATGGACGACGAGGGCGAGACCCCGGATGCGCCGCCGCGCCCGCCCGCCGTCTCCGACGCCGACCCGGCCTACAAGATCTTCTCCCAGAAGTTCGACGAGGAGGTGATGGCCACCGAGCTTGCCGAACCCGAAGAGCTGGAGCGTCTGCGCGCCTATCTCGACCAGCAGCTGGAGCCGCTGAAGGGCGCCGTCTCGCGCCTTGCCAACAAGCTGCAGCGCCGGCTGCAGGCCCAGCAGAACCGCTCCTGGGACTTCGACAAGGAGGAGGGCGTGCTCGACGCCGCCCGCCTCGCCCGCGTCGTGGTCAGCCCGACGACCTCGCTGTCCTTCAAGGTGGAGAAGGAGGCGAAGTTCCGCGACACCGTGGTGAGCCTGCTGATCGACAATTCCGGCTCGATGCGCGGCCGCCCGATCTCCATCGCCGCGATCTGCGCCGATATTCTGGCCCGGACGCTGGAACGCTGCTCGGTCAAGGTCGAGGTGCTGGGCTTCACCACCCGCGCCTGGAAGGGCGGACAGAGCCGCGACGCCTGGCTGCAGGCCGGTCGACCCGCAGCCCCCGGTCGCCTCAACGACCTGCGCCACATCATCTACAAGCCCGCCGACGCGCCGATGCGCCGGACCCGCGACAATCTCGGGCTGATGATGAAGGAAGGGCTCCTGAAGGAGAACATCGACGGCGAGGCGCTGGAATGGGCGCATCGCCGGATCGAGCGTCGGCCCGAACAGCGTCGCATCCTGATGGTGATCTCCGACGGCGCGCCGGTGGACGATTCCACCCTGTCGGTCAACGCCTCGAACTACCTGGAAAAGCACCTGCGCGACGTGATCGCGATGATCGAGCGCAAGCGCTCGGCCGAGCTGCTGGCCATCGGCATCGGCCATGACGTGACCCGCTACTACCAGCGCGCGGTGACCATCACCGACGTGGACCAGCTCGCCGGCGCGATGACCGAGCAGCTCGCCGCGCTCTTCGACACCGATCCGGGCGCGCTCGGCAAGGCGTCGCGCCGCTCGCGCGGCGGGCGACGCGCGGCCTGAGCGAATTGGGACGACGATCGGCGGGGCCGGCGCGATTTTTCCAGTGACGCGGCGAGATCCGTGAACGAGGATCGACGCGGCGGCCGAGTTCCGGCCGCCGCGTCGCCCCGTTCCTCCCTCGGCCATTCGTCCGGAGTCGCCATGCGTCCCTCGCCCCGCTTTCCCGGCCCCCGTTGTTCCGCGTTCAGCCTCGCGGTCGCCGCTCTGCTCGCCCTCTCCGGCCCCGCCGCCGCGCTGCCCGTGGCTCATACCTACCTGACCACCCTGCGCCCGCTCGCCGCCAGCGAGGTCGACCGGCTCGAAATCCGCTGGTCCACGGCGGTGGAGACCGGCACGGCCACCGAAGCCGACCTGACCCGCCTGGAATTCCGCCTGTTTGCAAGCGGGTCCGGCTTTCTGATCGTCGAGGACCGCGCCATCCAGGCCTCCGTGGTCCAGGCGCTGGGCGACATGGGACGGAGCCTGGCGGAGATCGACTTCGCCTTCGACCTCGACGCCTTCGCGCTGGATCGCCGGACGGGGCTGCTGGCCTTCGACAACGATATCGGCGGCGTGGCGCTCTCGGCCTCCGGCGAGGCGGTGCTGGACGCGTCGGGCGACGGCGACGCGATCTCGGTCACCGCCTGGAACGAAGGCATCGATCAGGGCGGCTGGTCTGGCGCGACCTCGTCGCTGACCACGCTTCCTCTGCCCGCCGCCCTGCCCGCGCTGGCCGCGGGCCTCGGCGCGCTGGGCCTCGTCGCCCGGCGCGCGCCGCTTCAGGCGCGACGGCGGCGGGTGAGCGCGTAAAGACCGGCGCAGAGCAACGCCAGCCCCGCGGCCACGCCGGCCGCGGGCAGTTCCAGCACCGGCAGGATGTAGTCGAAGAAGATCGAGGGATCGACTCGGTTCTCAAGACCCGATTGCAGGCCGATCAGGCTGGGCTGATGGATCTGCGCCCAGCGCTGGCCGAAGCTGGCGAAGTCGATGGCCGCCCCCGTCCCCGCGTCCTGGATATCGGCCCAGAGCGCGGCGGCGGCGAGGACCGCGAAAACCAGGCCGAGGATGCGCAGCATGGGGGATCTCCGAATGACGACGGGCGTTGCGCACAGTTACGCCGGCCGCGCGCCCTGCGCACCCCCGATGACGAAGCCGTGACCCGGGGGCCCCTCAGCGCCCGCGGATCCGCGGATCCAGCGCATCGCGCAGCCCGTCGCCGATATAGTTCACCGACAGCACGGTCAGCGAGATGGCCAGCCCCGGCCAGATCACCCGGTCGGGCGTCAGCGTCATGAAATTCGCGCCATCATAGAGCAGCCTCCCCCAGGTCGGAAAATCCGAGGGGAAGCCCAGGCCGAGGAAGCTCAGCGCGCTTTCGGTGATGATGGCGTTGGCGACGCCGAGCGTGGCGGAGACCATGATCGGGCTCAGCACGTTGGGCAGGATGTGGCGGGTGATGATCCGCCGCCCCGGCGCGCCGACGGACCTCGCGGCCAGCACGAATTCGCGTTCCTTCAGCGCCAGCACGTCGCCGCGCACGATGCGCGCGGTCTGCATCCAGGAGGTGATGCCGATGACGAAGACGATCAGGATGAAGATGCCGGACTCCGGCCCGAACGCCTGCCGGAGCGTGTCGCGAAACAGCATGATGATGACCAGCAGCAGCGGCAGCAACGGCAGCGCGAGGAAGAGGTCGGTCAGCCGCATCATCGGCCCGTCGAGCCGCTTCGAATAACCCGCCGTCACCCCGATGGCGGCGCCGAGCAGCACCGAGATCAGCATCGCCGTGACCCCGACCGCGAGGCTGACCTGCCCGCCCGCCATCACCTGCGCCAGCATGTCCCGGCCCAGATTGTCGGTGCCCAGCGGATGGGCCCAGGACATCATCTGGTTCTTGGCCCGGATATCCAGCTTCTGCGGATCGACGGTATGGATGAACGGCCCGACCAGCACCACGCAGAGCATGAAGGCGAAGACGATCATCCCCGCCAGCGCGCCGCGGTGGGACGAGAACTGCGCCCACACGTCCCGCCAGGGAGAGCTGTGGCGGCGGCGCTGCACGGCGTCGGCGGCGGCGGCCTCGGCGGCGGTGGGCGAAACGGCGGCTGCGTCAGTCATAGCGGATCCTCGGGTCCAGGATGCCGTAGAGCACGTCGGCGATCAGATTGAAGAGCACGATCAGCACCGCGAAGATGAAGGTCAGGGTCTGCACCGTGGGGATGTCGCCGCCCTCGATGGCGCCGATCAGCAGCTGGCCGAGGCCGTTCACCCGGAAGATCTGTTCGGTGATGATAGCGCCGCCGAACACCTGCGGCAGGTTCAGCGCGATCACCGTCACCACCGGGATCATCGAATTGCGCAGCACGTGGATCAGCAGGACCACCTTCTCGGTCATGCCCTTGGCCCGCGCGGTGCGCACGTAGTCCTGATTGAGATTGTCGAGCACCGAGGCCCGCATGAACCGGCTGAGCTGGGAGGCGTTGTAGAGCCCCAGCACCATGACCGGCATGATCATCTGCTGGATCTGCGCCCAGAGGCTGCCCCAGTCCTCGACCACCAGCGTGGTGTCGTAGATCGACGGCAGCCAGCCAAGCGTAACCGAAAAGATCACGATGAACAGCAGGCCCGTGAAGAAGGTGGGGATCGAGAAGCCGACCATCGAGAACAGCGTCCCGAACTGGTCGAACCACGAATACTGCTTGTAGGCCGACAGCACCCCGATGGGAATCGCGATGACGATGCCGACCACATAGGACATGCCGACCACCCACAGGGTCTGCGGCATCCGCTGCACGATCAGGTCGACCACCGGGGACCGGGTCTGCCAGCTCAGCACCCTGAGCCGCTCGCCGTCGCCGAAGGTCCAGCCGGTCCACTGCTCGAGGATGTTCAGCGGCTCGTTGACCATGAACTGCACCAGCCATTTGAAATAGCGGATGAGGAACGGGTCGCCGAGCCCGAGGCTCATGCGGATCTTCTCGCGCACTTCCGGCGGAATGGTCAGCGGCAGCTGCGCCGTGGGGTCGGAGGGCGCGAGATCGAGGATGCCGAAGATCAGGAAGCTGATCACCAGCAGCGTCGGGATCGCGAAGGCCAGGCGTCTGATCGTGTAGGTGAGCATTTCGGCCTGCGGATCAGGGGGCTGCGGAAGCCGCCGCGGCGCGCCCGCGGGTCCCCTCCGAGCCTCCCTCCGCCGCTTGGCGAGGATGGGCCGGAATGGGCGCCGTCGGGACAGGGGGCCGTGGCGGGTCAGGCCCGGGGGACGGGCGCGCCGTCCCCCGGAGGGTCTCGCCTCAGGCGCCGATCACTTGGCGCGCGACCAGGACGCGATGTCCCACAGCTCGGAGTCCCAGGGGTTCAGCTTGTGACCCGCGACGGTGTTGGCGATCGCCGCCACCCGGCCGCGATGGATCAGCGGGATGATCGCGCCCGATTCCATCAGCATGTCGTTGAGCTGCTTGGCGATCTCGGCCCGCTCTTCGATCCGGGCGGTGCCGGCGAGCTTCTGGACCAGCGCGTCGTAGTCGGCCGAGCAGTAGCGCGGGTTGTTGCCGCCCAGCCAGTTGTTGGCGGGGCTGGGGATCTCGGAGCAGCGCCAGTTGGCCATGTACTTCTCCGGGTCGGTCCCGTCGAAGTTGTTGGTGAACATCTCCACATCGGCATAGAGCTTCTGGAAGGTGTCCGGGGAGGACGGATCGCCGCCGAAGAACACCGAGCCGGAGATGTTGCGCAGCTCGGTCTCGACCCCGATCTCCTGCCACATCTGCTTGATCAGCGCCTGGGTGCCCTGTCGGACCGAGTTGGTCGAGGTCTGGTAGAGCATCGACAGCTTCATGCCGTCCTTCTCGCGCACCCCGTCCGAGCCCATCTTCCAGCCGGCCTCGTCGAGCAGCTTGTTCGCGCCCTCCACGTCCGGGGTCTTGCACCAGTCGTTGGCGGTGGAGTTGAACAGGTCCGGCGCCGGCAGCACGTTGCAGGTCACCTGCCCCGCCGCGCCGTAGCCCGCCTCGACCAGGATCTCGCGGTCGATGGCCATGCTGAGCGCCTTGGTCACCCGCGGATCGGTCAGGAACGGATGCGGCCCGCCCTCGATGGTCGAGCGCTTGTCGCCCAGCGCCGGATCGGGATTGGTCATGTTGACCTCGAACCGCTCGACGGACGTGCCGTAGGCCGAGATCACCTTGCCCATGCCCTTGGCTTCCATCTGGGCCAGGATTTCGGGCTCGACCTGCATGTTCCAGGCGTAGTCGAACTCGCCCGTCTCCATCACCGAACGCGCCGCCGACACCGCGTCGCCGCCGCCCTTCAGCAGCACCGTGGCGAAGGCGGGCTTCGCGGGGTCGCGGAAATTCGGGTTGGCCTCGAAGGTCACCACGTCGTTGGGCTTGAACTCGGTCACCACATAGGGGCCGGTGCCGATCGGGCCGAAATTGGCGTCGGTGCATTCGGGGGCCTTGGCGCCCTTGCAGTCGGCGAACTGGGCCTTCTGCAGGATCGGCGACTGGGCGCCGACGAAGGGGCCGTAGGGGACGGGCTTGGGCACGGAGAACGTGACCTTGACGGTGGTCGGGTCCACCGCCTCGACCGAGGCGACATCGGCGAAATTGGCGAGCTGCTGGCAGCCGCCGGTCTCATCCATGCAGTATTCGGCGGTGAACACCACGTCTTCGGCGGTGAAGTCGGAGCCGTCGGACCATTTCAGGCCCGGCGTCAGCTTCCAGGTGATCGACATCAGGTCTTCGGCGACGCCGCCATTGTCCACCGTCGGGATTTCGTCGACCAGCCAGGGCACCATGGTCCCGGTCTCGTCGTAGCGGGCCAGCGGTTCGAGCACGAGGGACGAACCCTCGACGTCCTTGGTGCCGCCCGAGAGATACGGGTTCAGGATCGAGACGGCCTGCCAGTAGATGATGTTGACCTGGCCATCGGCGCCGCGCTCGGCCAGCGCGGGACCGGCGAGCGCGCCGAGCGCGGCGGCGGCGACGGAGGCGGATAGGAGATTTCTAAGTCGCATGGTCGGTTCCGATCTTTCCCTGTTGTTGGTCGCGGCCCGGGATTTTTCCCGTGACCATGGGTGAAGCTTAGCGGCGCCTGACGCGCGCGGAAGCGAATTTCGTTCGCATGCGCTCAAATCCTCGCAACGGACCGGGCGCGCGGATCGGGACGCGAAGCGGCGTCATTCCACGAAGTGACAGGCGACCCGGCGCCCGTCTTCCAGCGCGCGGAATTCGGGGACCTCGGCCGCGCAGCGCGGCTGCGCCACCGGGCAGCGGGTGCGGAACCGGCAGCCCGAGGGCGGATTGGCGGGCGAGGGCACGTCGCCCTGCAGGATCACCCGCTCGCGGCTCGCCTCGCGCACCGGATCGGGGGAGGGGACCGCGGAGAGCAGCGCCTTGGTGTAGGGGTGACGGGGCGTGGCGTAGAGCTGCTCGCGGCTCGCCAGCTCGACGATTTTTCCCAGATACATCACCGCCACCCGGCTCGCGAGATGGCGGACCATGCTGAGGTCGTGGCTGATGAACAGATAGGTCAGCCCGAGCTTTTTCTGCAGATCCTCCAGAAGGTTGACCACCTGCGCCTGGATCGAGACGTCCAGCGCGGCGATCGGCTCGTCGCAGACGATGAAGTCGGGATCGAGCGCCAGCGCCCGCGCGATCCCGATGCGCTGCCGCTGCCCGCCGGAGAATTCATGCGGATAGCGCGAGGCGAAATCCTCGCGCAGGCCGACCGCGTTCATCAGCTCCGCCACCCGGTCGGCGCGGGCCTTGCGTCCGAGCGTCATGTGCTCGTCCAGCGGCTCGGCGATGATCGCGGCGACCGTCATCCGCGGGTTCAGGGAGGCGTGGGGGTCCTGGAAGATCATCTGCATGCGCTTGCGCATCTGGCGCAGGTCGTTCCCCTCCAGCGCCGCGACGTCGACCCCATCCAGTTCGACCTTGCCGGCGGTGATGTCGGTCAGGCGCAGGATCGCCCGCCCTGTGGTGGACTTGCCGCAGCCGGATTCGCCGACGAGGCCCAGCGTCTCGCCCTTCATCACGTCGAAGGTCAGCCCGTCCACCGCACGGACCGAACCGACCCGGCGGCGCAGGAGGCCTTTGTAGATCGGGAACAGCACCTGAAGGTTTTCGATGCGCAGCAGCGGTCGGGCGCCGGCGGGCGTCCGGGTCGCCGCCGCGGGCATGGCGTCGAGGCTCATCGTCGGGCTCCTGCGGCGTCGGCCATGGCGACCGTTTCGGGGCGCAGCCAGCAGGCGGCCTTGTGCCCGGCGCCGTCGTCGGCCAGGGCCGGGTTCTGCGCGTGGCATCGGTCGAACGCATGGGCGCAGCGGGGCGCGAAGGCGCAGGCGGCGGGGGGCGCGTGCAGGATCGGGGGCTGGCCGGGGATGGTGGTCAGCCGCTCCGGCCGCGCGCCCTCCACGCTCGGGATCGTGTCCAGGAGGGCGGCCGTGTAGGGATGGCGCGGATCGGCGAAAAGGTCGGCCACCGGCGCCTCCTCCACGATCTGGCCCGCATACATCACCGCCACCCGGTCGGCGATGCCGGCGATGACGCCGAGATCATGGGTGACCCACACGATCGCCGCCCCGGTGCGGTGGCGCAGGTCGCGCACCAGGTCGAGGATCTGGGCCTGAATGGTGACGTCGAGCGCGGTGGTCGGCTCGTCGGCGATGATCACCCGCGGCTCGCAGCTGAGCGCGATGGCCACCATCACCCGCTGGCGCATGCCGCCCGAGAACTGGTGCGGATAATCGTCGAGCCGCGCCTCGGGGCTGGGGATGCCGACCAGCGCCAGCAGCTCGGCGGCGCGCTTGCGGGCGTCCTTGCGGGAGAGGCCCAGATGGGCGCGCAGCGGCTCGCAGATCTGGTAGCCGACGGTGAACACCGGGTTGAGCGAGGTCATCGGATCCTGGAACACGAAGCCGATGTCGCCGCCCCGCAGCTTGCGCAGCGCCTTGGGGCCCATCGAGGACACGTCGCGCCCGTCGAAGCGGATCTGGCCGCCGGTGCGCCGCGCAGGCGGGCTCGGCAGCAGGTCGAGCGCGCTCATCATTGTCACGGACTTGCCCGAGCCGCTCTCGCCCACCACGCCCAGCAACTCGCCGGGGCGGACCGAGAAGCTGACGCCGTTGATGGCGTGAACCGCGCCGCCGCGGGTATCGAACACGACCTCGAGGCGGTCGACCTCGAGCACAGGGGCCGCGCCGGCCGGGTCGGCGGCGGGATCGACATTGGGCAGGGCGCCGTCAGCCAAGGGCGCTCCCCGCCCCAAGGGGGCGTTGGTTCTTGTTCATCTGTTCTTTCCCTGTCGGACCAGTTTTGTCGGCCTCGTCTGAAGAGTGAACACGACTTGCTGCGGCGCCGCAATCATAATCCGCGCGCGCTTGACCAAGGCCGCGCGGACCCGCAGGCTTCGCCCCAGTCCTTTTCAGGAGCCCCCATGCCCACGATCTACACCCCGCGCGAGATGCTCGCAAAACTCGTCGCCTTCGACACCGTGTCCTCCAAGACCAACCTGCCGCTGGTGGATTTCGTGCAGGACTACCTGGAGGGTCACGGCGCCGTCTGCCACCGGATCTATGACGAGACCGGCCAGAAGGCCGGGCTGATGGCCCATGTCGGGCCGATGATCGAGGGCGGCGTGGTGCTGTCGGGCCATACCGACGTGGTGCCGGTGGAAGGGCAGGACTGGTCCTCCGACCCGTTCGAGGTGGTGGAGAAGGACGGGCGGCTCTATGGCCGCGGGACCTGCGACATGAAGGGGTTCGACGCGCTGGCGCTCTGCGCCGTGCCGATGGCGCTGGCCCGCGGGATCAAGCGGCCCCTGCAGATCGCGCTGAGCTATGACGAGGAACTGGGGCTGCGCGGCGCGCGCCCCCTGGTCGAGGCGCTGCGCGGCGCCCTGCCCCATGCGGAGACGGTGATCGTGGGCGAGCCGACCCGGATGGGCGTGGTCACCACCCACAAGGGCGGCGTTGGTTTCCTGACCGAGATCCACGGCTACGAGGTGCATTCCTCGCGCTGCCATGAGGGCGTGTCGGCGGTGATGACGGCGGCCGAGCTGGTGGTGTGGCTCGCCGCCCGGATGGCGGAGAACCGCACCGCGCACGAGACCTCGCCGACGCCGGAATCGGAGGGGTTCGAGCCCGGCTGGACCACGCTGCATGTGGGCCGGATCGGGGGCGGCACGGCGAACAACATCACCGCGAAGGACGCCTGGTTCTCCACCGACATCCGCGTGATCCCGGGAGAGGACCCCGACATCTGGGCGAAGCGCTATCAGGACGAATGCGCGCGTCTGGAGGCGGAGCTGCGGAAGATCCGGCCGGAGGCGCGGATCGTGCCGAACCTGCTGACCAAGAACCCGCCCTTCGTGCGCGAGGAAGGCGGCGCGGCGGAGGCGCTGGCCCGCCGCCTCACCGGCGACAACGCGCTGCGCGCCGTCAGCTTCGGCACCGAGGCGGGGATTTTCCAGAGCGGCGGCTATTCCTCGGTGGTCTGCGGGCCGGGGGATATCGAGCAGGCCCACAAGCCGGACGAATACATCGAGATCAGCCAGTTCGAAG
>NZ_JBSRTQ010000022.1:0-37703 GCF_055129145.1 Albimonas sp.
CTGGAGCCCGGGTTCCGCCGCCCGGGCCTGGGCGGCGGCGCTGCGCATGACGCGCGGCGACGAGGCGGCGGCGCTGGCGCGGCTCGACGCGCTTCAGGCGCTGCGGCTGGCGAGGGCCGGAGAGGCGGAGGCCAAGCGCGCTTCCGTCGCAAAAGTTATGCTATAACATATCAGTTTCCTGATCTACATTCCGCTCGCCCGCCGATTCCAATCGTCTTCCCTGAAAGGCCTCCGATGCTTCTCCGCAGCTCCGTCCTCGCCGCCGCGCCGGTCCTCGCCTGCCTCGCAGCCCTTCCGGGCGCGGCGCAAGATCACCGCGAGCTCGGCGCTCATCAGCACGGCCACGGCCAGCTCGACATCGCGCGCGAGGACGACCGCCTGTCGATCGAACTGGAGGCCCCGGGCGCCGACATCGTGGGCTTCGAACATGAGGCGGAGGCCGACGCCGACCGCGCCGCGGTCGCGCAGGCCCGCGACGTGCTCTCGCGCCCCTTCGACGTTCTGGCGCTGCCCGAGGCCGCGGGCTGCAAGGTGCTGTCGGCCAGGGTGGCGCTGGAAACGGGCGACCATCACGACGACGAGGACCATCCGCACGACGCCGACCACGAGCATGAGCATGAGCACGAGGCCGAGCACGAGCATGAGCACGAGCATGAGCACGAAGACGCGGACCACGCCCAGGGCCATGCCGAGTTCCACGCGTCCTGGGAGCTGATCTGCGCCGACCCCGACGCCATCGACCGCATCGGCTTCCCCTATTTCCAGTTGTTCGCCGGCGCGCAGGCGCTTGCCGTCCGGATCGTCTCCGACCAGGGCGCGCAGGCGTTCGAGGTCGAGCGGGCCGAGCCCGTGCTCGATCTCGACGGCGCGCTCTGACCCATGGCCCCGGCGCTGCGGCTGACGGATCTGCGCTATGCCTGGCCCGGGGCCGCGGGCGGGCGCGGCGGCTTCCGGCTGGAAATCGACGCGCTGGAGATCGCGCGGGGCGAGCGGGTGATCCTCTACGGCCCTTCCGGGTCCGGCAAGTCGACGCTGCTGGCGCTGGTCTGCGGGATCGCCGCGCCGCAGTCGGGCGAGGTCGCGGTGGCGGGTGAGGCGCTGTCGGCGCTCTCCCCCGCCCGGCGCGACCGGTTCCGGGCCGAGCGCATCGGCGTGGTCTTCCAGATGTTCAACCTGCTGCCCTACGCCACCGCGTTGGAAAACATCCTGCTGCCGCTGCGCTTCGCCCCGGCGCGACGGGCGCGTGTGGCGGCGGCGGGCGGGGCGCGGGCCGAGGCGCTGCGCCTGACCGCGGCGCTGGGTCTTCCCGACGCGCTGGTGCTGCGCCCGCCCGCCGTCGCGCTTTCGGTCGGCCAGCAGCAGCGCGTCGCGGTCGCCCGCGCCCTGATCGGCGCGCCGGCGCTGATCGTGGCCGATGAACCGACCTCGGCGCTCGACGTCGCGGCGCAGGGCGCGTTCCTCGACCTTCTGTTCGCCCAGGTGGAGGCGGCGGGGGCGACGCTGCTGATGGTCAGCCACGACCCCGCGCTCAGCCCCCGCTTCGACCGGTCGGTCGCGCTGCCCGACATCCTGCGGGCCGGGCGGGAGGATGCGGCATGAGCCTTTTCCGCCTCGCCTTTCTCTCGCTTCTCAACCGTCGGGTCACGGCGTTGCTGACCGTGGCGGCCATAGCCCTATCCACCTGCCTGCTGCTGGGGGTGGAGACGGTGCGCACCGGGGCCAAGGCCAGCTTCGCCGACACCGTGTCGGGGACCGACCTGATCGTGGGCGCGCGCTCGGGCTCGGTGCAGCTGCTGCTCTATTCGGTGTTCCGCATCGGGAACGCCACCAACAACGTCACCTGGCAAAGCTACGAGGACCTCGCCGCACGGCCGGAGGTGGCCTGGATCGTGCCGCTTTCGCTCGGCGACAGCCATCGCGGCTTTCGGGTGCTGGGCACCACGGGGGAATATTTCGACCGCTATCGCTATCGCGGCGGACGGGCGCTGGAGATGGCGGAGGGCGCGCGCTTCGCCGATCTCTTCGACGCGGTGATCGGGGCGGAGGTGGCGGCGACGCTCGGCTACAAGGTCGGCGACGCGGTGGTGGTGGCCCATGGCCTCGCCTCCTTCGCCGAACATGAGGACAAGCCGTTCCGCATCTCCGGCATCCTCGAGCGCACCGGAACGCCGGTCGACCGGACGGTGCATGTCAGCCTCGAGGCCATCGAGGCGATCCATGTCGACTGGAAGAACGGGGCGCAGGCGGGCAGGGGGCAGCGGATCTCGGCCGAGCAGGCGCGCGCCATGGACCTCGCGCCCAAGGCGATCACCGCGGCGCTGGTGGGGGTTAAGTCGCGCCTGCAGATCTTCGGCCTGCAACGCTGGATCAACGACTATCCGCAGGAGCCGCTGCTGGCGGTGCTGCCGGGCGTGGCCTTGCAGGAGCTGTGGTCGATCGTCGGCGTGGCAGAGACGGCGTTGGCGGGGGTTTCGGTGATGGTGGTGGCGACCGCGCTGATCGGGCTCGCCGCCATGGTCTTCGCCGGGCTTGATGCGCGCCGCCGCGAGATGGCGATCCTGCGTGCGGTCGGGGCGCGGCCCTCGACCCTCCTGGGGCTGCTGGTGCTGGAGGCGACGCTGATCTCGGCCGCCGGGGCCCTGCTGGGGTTGGGGCTGCTCTATGTCGGGCTGGCGCTGGGGCGGCCTTGGGTCGACGCAAGTTTCGGCTTATGGTTGCCCATCGCGGCGCCCGGGGCGCGGGAATTCGGCCAGCTCGCCGCGGTGGTCGCCGCCGGCGCCGCCGCCAGCCTGCCCCCGGCGATCCGCGCCTGGCGCATGTCGTTGGCCGACGGCATGAGCATCCGGATGTGACCGCCCAGAGGAGGCGCCGACCATGCCGATTCCCTCCCGTCCCAGCCGCCGCATGGTGCTCGCGGGGCTGCCTTGGCTCGCGGCGCTCGTCGCCGCGGGCCGGTCCCGCGCCGCGGAAAAGGCGGTGGACCTGACCTGGGACGACCTGATTCCGCCTGGCGGCGAGGGCCAGGCCTTCCGCACCCTGCGCGACATGGGGGTGATCTCGCACGGGATGATGAACGGGCTGACCGACCAGGACCAGGGCGCCGCGGTGACGCGCGAATTCGATGGCAAGCTGGTGCGCCTGCCGGGCTATGTGGTGCCGCTCGACTACGACGGGACCGGGACCACGGCTTTCCTGCTGGTCCCCTATGTCGGGGCCTGCATCCACGTGCCGCCGCCGCCGCCCAACCAGATCGTCTTCGTGACCACGGAGACGCCCTATGAGCTGCGCGAGATGTTCGACCCGGTGAACGTCACCGGCATGTTCGGCGCCGCCGCGGCGCAGACCCAGCTCGCCGATGTAGGCTACACCCTGTCGGCGGATCGCATCGAGCCCTATTCGTGAGGCGCCGGGCGGCGGGCGCGGTTCTCGCGGCGATCCTCGCGGCGGGATCGGCGGCGGCCTCCTGCGCCGATCCCGCCGCGCCGCCGGCGCTGACGCTGGTCGACCGGCTGTTCGACGCCGACGCGGTGGCGATGGCGACGGCCGATCCGGCCGATCCCGCCCGCTGGCGATTGGTCGAGGCGCCGGCGCCGGTCTCGGTCTCCATGGACGCGCCGGATCCGGGCGCCTACCTCGCCGCCGGCGCCGACGGACCCCCGCCCGCGCTGGGCGAGGGAGAGGTGGTCGTCTTCGCCCATGATCCGGTGGACGCGGTATGGCGGCGGCTCGGCGTCTTCGACCGGGTCGTCCGCCCGGCGGTGGAAGGATTTCTGGAGGCGGCGCGAGGCTGGGAGGATCCGCGGGATCCCGCCCGCTTCCAGCGCGCCGCCCGGCTGCTGGACAGCCCCGACCCGGCGCTGCGGACGCTGGGGCTGCAGGAGCTCGACGCCGCGCCCTACGAGACGCTGCGCGGCCTGCGCCTGCCGCTGGACGTCGCCGCTTTGATCGAAAGCCTGAACGCCCCGCGGTCCGAGCCGCTTGAGCCGATCCATGCCCTGCTGCTCGGCCTGACCGGCGCACCGCTCGCGCGGGCCCTGATCGAGGACCGGATCGGCGCGCCGGGCGCCGGCGCGCCCGCCCGATGCGCCTGGGCCGTCGCGCTGGTCGAGATCGACGGAGCGCCCGGGGTGACGACGCTGGAGGCCCGTTTCCTGCGCGCCGATCCCGCCGTCTGGCCCGCGGACCGTCTCGCCCCGATGATCGAGGCGCTGGCCATCCAGGCCGGGGCCGCGTCGCCGGAGATCCGCGCCCGCATCCTCGAGGCGCTGACCGGAGCATTGGACGCGCGCCCCGACCTGGCGGCCCCGGTCACCCGCAGCTTCTCCGCCCGCGCCGACTGGGCGCTGGGCCCGGCGGTGCAGGCGGCGTTGAAGCGGCGGGCCGGGCTTCCCGCCGCCGACGCCCTGATCGCGGCGAGCTACGTCTTCGCCGCCCGCAAAGCCGCGCAATCGGGCGAGGCGGGCGTGGATGGCGCGGCCTGGGGGGCCGACTGACCCTCGACGCCCGGACCCCGCGCGCCCGTCGCCCGAAGCCCGGCCCCGCCGCCCCGACGCTTGACGCGAATTCCCGGCTCTGCCACTTGTGGCGCGTACCGGTTCCGCGCCGGGGGCCTCGCGCCCGCGGCCGGATGAAAAGGGAACGCGGTGAGGTCGGCCCCCGGAGGGCGAGACCAAGTCCGCGGCTGCCCCCGCAACTGTAAGCGGCGAGCCGACCCTCGAGAAACCACTGGCCGACGTCCTCGGGGACCGGGCTGGGAAGGTGAGGGAACGGCGTTGACCCGTGAGCCAGGAGACCTGCCGGAACAGCGTCATCCTTCCTCCGTGCGGGGCGCGCGAAGGGGCGGTTCGGTCCGCAGCGGTGACTTCGCAGTCGTCGTCTGACGGGTCGAGGTCTTCCCCACGAAGCCCCCTTCCCCCGGACGTCCGTCATGCGCCGGTCGGGCCGCTGCGCCCTCCCGGCGCGCAGGTCCGCCGGCCCGCCAGAGACGCGCGCCGGCGAAGGAGGGGAACCCATGTCCCGCATCCATCGGGCGGCTCTGGCCGCCATGCCGACGCTCGTCCTCGCGCCCTTCGCCCTTCAGGCGCAGACGGCGGACGCGCCCGTCGAACTCGCGCCCGTCGTGGTCTCGGGCGGCCTCACCCCCATCGCCGCGGATCGCTATGGCCGCGCCTATTCGGTGATCACCGCCGAGGATCTGGCGGAACGTCGGATCGCCTACGCGGCCGACGCCCTGCGCGCCCTGCCGGGGGTGCAGGTCAGCCGCATCGGCGGCTATGGCGGCCAGACCCAGGTCCGGCTGCGCGGGGCCGAGGGCAATCACACCCTGGTGCTGATCGACGGGGTCGAGGTCTCGTCCCCCGAGGCCGGCGAATATGATTTCGGCGGGCTGCTCGCCGCCGACATCGAACGCATCGAAGTGCTGCGGGGACCGCAATCGGCGCTCTACGGCTCCAACGCGCTCGGCGGCGTGATCTCGATCACCACCAGGCGGGCGACCGAACCCGGCCTGCGCTGGTCGGGCGAGGCCGAGGCGGGGACCGACGGGACCGCCGCCGCCCTGCTGGCGCTGCGGGGACAGGGCGAGGCGGGCCGGTTCTCGCTTTCGGTGGCGCGGCGCGAGACCGAGGGGTTCGACGTCTCCGGCACGCCCGGCGGCGAGAAGGACGGCGACCGCAACCTGACGCTCAACGCGCGGGGCGAGATCTTCGCGACCGACGGGCTGACGCTCGGCGGCGCGCTGCGGGTGGTGGACCGCCATGCCGACGCCGACGGCGACGCCTTCGCCGCGCCGGACAAGGCGGGGGTGGTCTATGACGACGCCTCCGCCCATGACCGGACCGAGGCTTTCGGCTCGCTCTTCGCCATCGCGACCCATGGCCGGTTCCGGCACGAGGCGCGGGCCGCCTATCTCCATGCCGACGACTGGAACACGCTGGCGGGGGCCGACGTCACCGACGCCACCTCCACCCGCCTCCAGCTTTCGGCCCAGACCACGATGGGGCTCGACGCCACCGATCCGGACGCCGCCGATCACACGCTGACCGCGAAGGTCGAATACGAGCGCGAGACCTTCGTGAGCAACGACCCCGCTCTGGTCTTCGATCCCAGCCAGCTGGAGGAACAATCGCGCGGGCTGGTCGGGCTCGCGGCCGAATATCGCGGAACCTTCCTCGAGCGCATCGACCTCCAGCTCGGCCTGCGGCAGGATTTCAACGACGCATTCGAGGACGCGACGACCTGGAGCGCCGGGGCCTCCTACCGCATCGCCTCGACCGGCACGCGGCTGCACGCGTCGGCCGGGACCGGGGTGCAGAACCCGACGATGTATGAGCAGTTCGGCTACAGCCCCGGCCAGTGGCGGGGCGATCCGGCCCTGAAGCCGGAGGAGAGCTTCGGCTGGGACGCGGGCGTCGAGCAGGGGTTCTGGGGGGACCGGCTGGTGGTGGACGTGACCTATTTCAGGCAGGATCTGACCCACGAGATCGGCACCCTCTACACAGGCGCGATCGGAACGCCGTTCAACGAGGCCGGAACCTCGCGCCGGCAGGGGATCGAGATGGGCTCCACCTTGCACGCGACCGATTGGCTGACGCTGGGGGTGAGCTACACCTGGCTGGACGCGACGGACCCCGACGGGTTGGTCGAGGTGCGCCGGCCCGAGCATGAGCTGGGCGCGAACCTCACCGTCTCCTTCCTCGACGACCGGGCGCGGATCACGCTCGGCGGGCGCTATGTGGGGGGCAATCAGGATCTGGACTATCGCGCGCCCTATGCGCCCGGCGCGCGGGCGCGGCTCGGCGACTACGTGGTGCTGAACGTCGCCGCCTCCTACGCGGCGACCGAGCGGACGGAGATCTTCGGGCGGGTGACCAACGCGCTCGACGCCGATTACGAGGAGGTGTTCGGCTTCGCGACGCCCGGGATCGCGGCCTATGCCGGCCTGCGGGTCCGGTTCTGATGGGCGGGGGCGCCCTGCGCGCCGGCGCGGTCATCCTCGCAGGGATGGCGGCGCTGGCGGGGGGGCTGGCGCTGCACGCCTTGCCGGCGCGCGCGCCGGACGCCCCGCTCGCCCTTGGGGCGAGCGGGGCGGAGACGCCGACTGAAGCGCTCCCCTCCCACGCCCCGCTTCGGGTGGTGTCGATGAACCTCTGCACCGATCAGCTGGCCATGCTGCTCGCGGCGCCGGGGCAGCTGCATTCGGTGTCCTGGATGGCCGCCGATCCCCGCGCCTCGGTATTGGCCGACCGGGCGGGGGCCTATGCGCTCAACCACGGGCGGGCGGAGGAGATCTTTCTCATGCGCCCCGACCTGATCCTCGCCGGGACCTTCACCACCCGCGACACGGTGTCGATGCTGCGCCGCCTCGGCTTTCGGGTCGAGCTTTTCACGCCCGAGAGCGGCTTCGCCGACATCCGCGCCAACATCCGCCGCATGGGCGACCTGCTGGGCCGGGGCGTTCAGGCGGAGGCGCTGGTGGCCGAGCTCGACGCCCGCCTCGCCGCCGCCCGCCCCGGTCCGGGAGAGGCCCGCCCCCTCGCTGCGCTGCGCTACGCCAACGCTTGGTCGTCGGGGGACGGCACGCTCGCCCACGCGATCCTGACCGCCGCCGGCCTGCGCAATCTGGGGGCCGAACTCGGGATGCGCGGGATCGGACGGCTGCCGCTGGAACGTCTGGTGATGGGCGACCCGGACCTGCTGGTCGCCGGGCGCCCGTTCTCGCCGCCGACGCTCGCCGAGCAGGACGTCCGCCACCCGGCGCTGGCGCCGTTGCTGGCGCGCGCGGGGCGCGCCGCGATCGCCGACAGCCGCTGGGTCTGCGGCGCGCCGTTCACCGCCGACGCCGTCGCGGATCTCGCCGCCACGCGCCGCGCGCTGGCCGACCCGGGCGCGATCCCGCGGAGCCCCGCCCGATGACCCTCTCCTATCCCTGGCTGCTGGCCGGCCTCGCGTCGCTGGTCGCGGCGCTGTTCTGCGCCTCTCTGCTGATCGGCCCCGCGGGGCTCGGCCTTTCCGACAGCCTCGCCGCCCTGCTCGCCGGGCGGGGCGAGGCGGCGACGCTGGTGATGCGCGAGATCCGGGCGCCGCGGGCGCTGCTGGCGCTGATGATCGGCGCCACGCTCGGTCTGTCGGGCGCGGCGCTGCAGGGCTATCTGCGCAATCCGCTGGCCGAGCCCGGCCTGCTGGGCGTCACCGGCGCGGCTTCGCTCGGCGCGGTGGCGGCGATTTACACCGGGCTTTCAGTGCTGTTTCCGCTCGCCCTGCCGCTGATGGCGCTGGCGGGCGCGGGGCTGGCGGCGGCGCTGCTGCTGTCGCTCGCCGGCGCCCGGGGCGGGGCGCTGACGCTGATCCTCGCCGGCGTCGCGCTTTCCGCGCTCTGCGGCGCGCTGACCGCCCTGGCGCTCAACCTCAGCCCCAACCCGTTCGCGGCGACCGAGATCATGTTCTGGATGATGGGCTCGCTCGCCGACCGGTCCTGGCTGCATGTCCAGCTCGCGGCGCCGTTCATGCTGGCCGGCTGGGCGGCGCTGGCTTTCGCGGGCCGGGATCTCGACGCGCTGACGTTGGGCGAGGACGCGGCCGCCAGCCTCGGCGTGCGCATGGGCCGCCTGCGCCTGGCGGTGGTGCTGGGGACGGCGGCGTCGGTGGGGGCGGCGACGGCGGTGGCGGGGGGCATCGGCTTCATCGGCCTGATCGCGCCGCATCTGCTGCGCCGCGCCGTCGGCGCCCGGCCCGCGCGCCTGCTGCCGGCCTCGGCGCTGGGCGGCGCGGCGCTGCTGCTCGCCGCCGACATCGCCGTGCGCCTGATCGCGCCCGAGCGGGACCTGAAGCTGGGCGTGCTGACCGCCCTGATCGGCGCGCCCTTCTTCCTGCGCCTGATCCTGTCGACCAGGCGGCGTCTCGCATGACCCTGCTCACGCTCCGCGATCTGCGCGTCCGCCTCGGGGGCCGCGTCGTGCTGCATCCCACCACGCTCTCCATCGCGCCCGGCGAACTGGTCGGCCTGATCGGGCCCAACGGCGCCGGGAAATCCTCGCTGATGCGCGCGGCGCTGGGGCTGCTGCGGGCGGAGGGGGAGAGCTCGCTCGCAGCCCTCCGCCCGTCCGAGCGCGCCCGCGCCGCCGCCTGGCTGCCGCAGGGCCGCGAGATCGCCTGGCCGGTGAGCGTGGAGGCGCTGGTGACGCTCGGCCGTCATCCGAACCGGGCCCCCGGCGCGCCCCCCTCGGCCGCCGACCGTGCGGCGGTGGCGGCGGCGATGGCGCGCATGGATGTCGCGGCCTTGCGCGACCGCCCCGCGACCGAGCTGTCGGGCGGCGAGCAGGCCCGGGTCCTGATCGCGCGGGCGCTGGCGCAGGAGGCGCCGCTGACGCTGGCCGACGAGCCCGTCGCCGGGCTCGACCCCGCCCATCAGCTCGCCTGCATGGGGGCTTTCGCGGATCTGGCCGCCGAGGGGCGGGCCGCGGTCGTGTCGCTCCATGACCTCGGGCTCGCCGCCCGTTTCTGCACGCGCCTGGTGCTGCTCGATCAGGGCCGGATCGTCGCCGACGGCCCGCCCGACGCGGTGCTGACCACGGAACGCTTGCGCGAGGTTTACGGGGTGGAGGTCTTCCTCGCCCGCCATGACGGGCGGCTGGTCGTGCAACCCCTCACGCTCTTTCGTCCCGGCTGAGCGCCGCCCCGCCGCCTACTCCGCCGCCAGCGCCGCGGCCTCCGCCCGCAGGGACCGCGCCGCGGCGACGAGGTGGGTCAGCGCCGCCCTGGTCTCGGCCCAGCCGCGGGTCTTGAGGCCGCAATCGGGGTTCGCCCAGAGCCGCTCCGCCGGGATCACGGCGGCCGCCTTGCGCAGGAGGGCGGCGATCTCCGCGGCGGGAGGCACGCGGGGGGCGTGGATGTCCCAGACGCCGGGGCCGATCCCGTTGGGATAGGCGACGTCGCCGAAGGCCGACAGCAGCTCCATGTCCGAGCGCGACGTCTCGATCGAGATCACGTCGGCGTCCATCCGCGCGACCGCCGGCATGATGTCGTTGAACTCGGCGTAGCACATGTGGGTGTGGATCTGCGCGTCGTCCCCCACCCCCGCGGCCGAGAGGCGGAAGCAGTCCACCGCCCAGGCGAGATAGCCCTTCCAGTCGGCGCGGCGCAGCGGCAGCCCCTCGCGCAGCGCCGGCTCGTCGATCTGGATGGCGGGGATCCCCGCGGCCTCCAGGTCCAGGACCTCGTCGCGGATGGCGAGCGCGATCTGGCGGCAGGTCTCCTCCCGCGGCTGGTCGTCGCGCACGAAGGACCATTGCAGGATCGTGACCGGCCCGGTGAGCATCCCCTTCACCGGCTTCGACGCCGCATGGGCCGCGAAGCGCGCCCAGCGCACGGTCATCGGGGCGGGGCGGGACACGTCGCCGAAGATCAGCGGCGGCTTCACGCAGCGCGACCCGTAGCTCTGCACCCATCCGTGGCGGGTGAAGGCGAAGCCCGCGAGCTGCTCGCCGAAATATTCGACCATGTCGTTGCGCTCGAATTCGCCATGGACCAGCAGATCGAGCCCGACCGCCTCCTGGAAGGCGAGGCAGGCGCGGGTCTCGGCCTCGAGGAAGGCGTCGTAATCGGCGTCGGACAGGTCGCCGCGGCGATGGGCGGCGCGGGCGGCGCGCACTTCCGCGGTCTGGGGGAAAGAGCCGATGGTGGTGGTGGGCAACGTCGGCAGGTTCAGCCGCGCCGCCTGCGCCGGGGCGCGAAGCGGGTAGGCGGAGCGCCGTTCGTACTCAGCCGGCGTCAGCGACGCGGCGCGGGCCTGGACCCGCTTGTCCTGCACCCGGGCCGAGAAGCCGCGCGCCATCATCGCGGCCCCGCCGCCCTCCAGCGCCGCGGCCACCGCGCGGCGCCCCTCGGTCGCGCCGCGGGCGAGGACCGCGACCTCGTCCAGTTTCTGCACCGCGAAGGCGAGCCAGGAGCGCAGCTCCGCGTCCAGCTCCGTCTCCCGCGCCAGGTCGAGCGGCGCGTGCAGCAGGGAGCAGGACGGCGCCGCCTGCACCCGCCCGGCCCCCAGCGCCGCCACCGCCCGCTCCAGCCGCCCCAGCTCCAGATCCAGCGGACTGCGCCAGACGTTGCGCCCGTCGATCAGGCCGAGCGACAGGACCCGGTCCGGCCCGATCCCCTTCAGCACGGCGTCGAGCTGCCCGGGCGCACGGACCAGATCGACATGCAGCCCCGCCACGGGCAGGGCCAGCGCCGTCGCCAGATTGTCGCCGAGCCCGCCGAAATAGGTGGCGAGCATGATTTTGGGGCCCGCGGTCGCCAGCGTGTCGTAGGCCGTGGCGAAGGCCGCGCGCTCGGCTTCGGTCAGGTCGAGGACCAGCGCCGGCTCATCGATCTGCACCCATGGCGCGCCCGCCGCGGCCAGCCGGGCCAGCAGGTCGGCGTAGACCGGCAGGATCGCGGGCAGCAGCGACAGCGGGTCGAGCCCCGGCGTCTTCGCCTTGGCGAGCTTCAGCCAGGTGATCGGGCCGATCAGCGTCGGGCGCGTCTCGATCCCCAGCGCCTTCGCCTCCGCATAGTCCCGCACCGCCTTCAGCGAGGCGAGGCGGAAGGTCATGCCGGCGCGAAGCTCGGGGACGATGTAGTGGTAGTTGGTGTCGAACCACTTGGTCATCTCCATCGCCGGGGCGTCCTGGCGACCGCGGGCCATGGCGAAATACGTCTCCAGCCTGATTGCCTCCGCCCCCTCGCCCCCCGCCTCGCCGAAACGCGGCGGAACCGCGCCCAGCGCGCAGGTCATGTCGAGCACCTGATCGTAAAGCGAAAAATCGTTGGAGGGGATCACGTCGATCCCGGCGTCGCGCATCAGGCGCCAGTGGCGGGCGCGCAGGTCCCGGGCCACACCCTCCAGCGCCTCGGCGTCGTGGGCGCCGTTCCAGAAAGCTTCGACCGCGGTCTTCAGCTCGCGGCGGGCGCCGATGCGCGGAAAGCCGAGGCAGGCGGCGGCGACGGTAGGGGCGGCGGTCGGGGGCGAGGCGGTCATGGCAGGTCCCTCATGCAGGCGGTTCAGCAGACTGGGGCGGACGCTACGGCTGGCCACGCATGAAGAAAAATGGCAAATATCGCCTGGAATATGACAGGAGGTCATGTCTTGCTCGACCGCCAGCACCTCGCCATCCTGCGCGAGGTCGACCGCCAAGGCGGCGTCACCGCCGCCGCCGACCGCCTCAGCCTGACCCAGTCCGCCGTCAGCCACGCCATCCGGCGGCTGGAACGGCAGCTCGAGGTGACGGTGTGGGAGCGCGACGGCCGCCGCCTGCGCCTGACCCGCGCCGGCCGCCGGCTGCTGGCGCTGGCCAACCGCGTGCTGCCGCAGATCGAGCAGGCCGAAGCCGAGATCGCCGATTTCGCCCGCGGGCGCCGGGGCGAACTGCGCATCGGCATGGAATGCCACCCCTGCTACCGCTGGCTGCTGCGGGTGGTCGAGCCTTACCTCGCCGCCTGGCCGGACGTTGACCTCGACGTGAAGCAGGCGTTCCAGTTCGGCGGCCTCGGCGCGCTTCTGAGCCAGGAGATCGACCTGCTGATCACCCCCGACCCGGTGCTGCGCGCGCCGCTGACCTTCACGCCCGTGTTCGGATACGAGCTGATGCTGGCGGTGGCGGCGGACCATCCGCTGGCCGCGAAGGCGTGGATCGAGCCGCGGGACCTGGAGCGCGAGGTCCTGATCACCTATCCGGTGGAGACCGAGCGTCTGGACGTCTTCACCCAGTTCCTGCTGCCCGCGAAGCGGCTGCCGCGGGCCCATCGGACGGTGGAGACGACGGACGTGATGCTGCAGATGGTCGCCGCGGGCCGCGGGGTGGCGCCGCTCCCCGACTGGCTGATCGCCGAGACCGCCGGGCGCCTGCCGCTCGTCGCGCGGCGTCTTGGGAAGCAGGGCATCGCCAAGTCGATCCATGTCGGAACCCGGACCGCCGACGAGGGCGTCGAGTTCCTGCGCGGCTTTCTTGATATCGCCCGCGGGCCGCTCCCCGCGCCCGCCCGTTCGGAGGACCCCGAAAAATGCGTCGTTTCCCCCCCGAACGGATCGTCTGCCTGACCGAGGAGACGGTCGAGACCCTCTACCTGCTGGGCGAGGACGCGCGCATCGTCGGCGTCTCCGGCTACGCCGTGCGTCCGGCGCGGGTGCGTCGGGAAAAACCGCGGGTGGGGGCGTTCACCTCGGCCGACATCCCCGCGATCCTGGCGCTGCAGCCGGACCTGGTGCTGACCTTCTCCGACCTTCAGGCCGATATCGCGGCCGAGCTGGTGCGCGCCGGCGTCGCCGTGCACGCCTTCAACCATCGCGACCTGGCGGGAATTTTCGCGATGATCCGGATGCTCGGCGCGATGGTCGACGCAAGCGACCGGGCCGAGGCGCTGGCCGCCGATCTTTCGCGCCGGATCGACGCGGCGCGGGAGGCCGCGGCAGGCCGACCGCGCCCAAGAGTGTGGTTCGAGGAATGGGACGACCCCCTGATCTCCGGCATCGGCTGGGTGTCGGAACTGGTGGAGATCGCCGGCGGGCGCGACATCTTCCCCGACCTCGCCCGCCAACCCGCCGCCCGCGACCGGATCGTGACGCAAGAGGCGGTGGCGGCCGCCGCGCCCGACGTGATCCTCGCGTCCTGGTGCGGCAAGAAGGTCCGGCCCGAGCGGATCGCCGCCCGCCCCGGCTGGGCGACGATCCCCGCCGTCGCCGCGGGACGCATCCACGAGATCAAGTCCGCCCTGATCCTCCAGCCCGGCCCCGCTGCGCTGACCGACGGGCTCGACGCGCTGCGCAAGGCGCTGGCGGCGACCTGACGGCGGCCCCCCCCCGGGCTCAGAAGCCGCTCAGCACCCTGGGATGGCTGTGCGCCGCGTTCTCGCCGTGGTTGTCGCCGTGACGGTGAGGCTCCTCATCCTCGCCCAGCGGCACCAATCCCAACGCGCCGTGCCAGACGCCGCGCTGCAGGAACAGCGACTCGGCATAGGCGATCACCGGACCGACCTGGCTGCGCAGCACCGTCACCTCCAGCGAGTGGGTGTGGTCGATCGGGGTCGACAGCGACGCCACCGTCTGGTCGTGGCGGTCGAGCCGGGTCTGCGGCAGGCGCGCGCCCAGATTGCGCACCGAATGGTCGACCACGCAGGAGATCACGCCGTAGCACGACGCCTCGGGCGGCGCGTCGGGGCGCGCGGTCAGGCCGCGCCGCACCAGATCGCGGATCGCCTCGGAGCGGCTCTGCGCGCCGGTCGCCGCCATATAGCCGTCGAGCATCGCGTCGAGGTCATCGTCCAGGGTGATGGTGGTGCGCTGCATCTCCGCCTCCAGCCGCAATCTTCGCTCATCGGCCAGCCTGCCGCCGCCGCGCCGCCGGGACAATGCCCAAACGTCGCGGCGGGGGCGCTTGCGGCCGGTCGTTCAGTATGATGTTCCTATAATTACATCATACATGAGGTTTGCCGATGCCGTCGCCCGTCTCCTTCGCCGCGCCCGCCGCGATCCTCCTCGCGCTCGGGTTCGCCGGCCCTTCCGCCGCGCATTTCCAGGAGCTGCTGCCCTCCGCCGACGTGCTGCCGGAGGGCGGGGAGGTGACGCTGGACCTGATGTTCACCCATCCGATGGAGGGCGGGCCGGTGATGGAGATGGCTTCGCCGGCGCGGTTCGGCATGCTGAAGGGCGGCGAGATCTCGGACCTTCTCCCCGCGCTCGAGGCCGCGCCGGTGGACGGCGTGACCGCCTGGCGCGCGACGGTCGACCTGGCCGCGCCCGGGGCCGCGATCTTCTTCGTCGAACCTCAACCCTACTGGGAGCCGTCGGAGGGCAAGTTCATCGTGCATTTCGCCAAGGTGATCGTCGACGGCTTCGCCTCGGGCGAGGGCTGGGACGCGCTGGTCGGCCTGCCGGCGGAGATCCGGCCTCTGACCCGGCCGACCGGCCTGTGGACCGGCAACATCTTCTCGGGCGTGGTGCTGAAGGACGGCGAACCCGCGCCCTTCGCCGAGATCGAGGTGGAATACGTGAACGACGGCGCGGTCGCGATCCCCAACGACGCCTTCGTGACGCAGGTGATCACCGCGGATGCGAACGGCACGTTCAGCTACGCCATGCCGCGGGCCGGATGGTGGGGCTTCGCCGCGCTGCTGGAAGCGGACGCGAAGATGACCTCGCCGGAGGGAACGCCGGCGCCGGTCGAGCAGGGCGCGCTGATCTGGGTGAAGGCCACCGACATGGGCCGCGACTGACATGGCCCATATCCCCGACGGGATCCTCTCGGCCCCGGTGCTGATCGGCGGCGCGGCGATCGCGGTGGCGGGCGCGGGGCTCGCGCTGCGCCGGATCGACGACCGGGCGATCATCCGCACCGCGATGCTGTCGGCTTCGTTCTTCGCGGGCTCGCTCTTCGCGATCCCGATGGGGCCGTCGAGCGTGCATCTGCTGTTCGGCGGACTTATGGGGCTGATGCTGGGGATGGGGGCGTTCGTCGCGGTATTGGTCGCGCTGTTCCTGCAGGCGCTGCTCTTCGGGTTCGGCGGGCTGACCACGCTGGGGGTGAATGCGGCGAACATCGCGGCGCCGGGGGTGGTTCTGGCGGCGCTGGCCGGCCCGGCGCTGCGCCGCGCGACCTCTCCGGTCCTGAGGGGCGCGCTGGCGGCGGGGGTCGGCGCGCTGTCGGTGCTGGGCACCGGCGCGCTGGTGGCGCTGAGCCTGCGGCTCTCGGCCCCCGAATACACGCCGGTCGCAAGCGTGCTGCTCGCCACCTACCTGCCGCTGGCGCTGGTCGAGGGCGCGGTGACGGCGGCGGTCGCGGGCTTCCTCGCAAGGGTCCGGCCCGATGCGCTGGCGCCGGGCGCATGAGGGGTTTCGCCCTCGCGGCCCTCGCGGTTCTGGCGCTCGCCGACCCTGCGGCGGCGCACAAGCTGAAGCTGTTCGCCACCGTCGAAAACGGGACGGTCACCGGCTACGCCTTCTTCATCGGCGGCGGCCGCGCCCGGGGCGCCGACTGGGTGGCGACCGGGGCCGAGGGCGCCGAGATCGCGCGGGGCAGGACCGACGAGGACGGGTCCTACGGTTTTCCGAGCCCGGGCGCCTCGGCCGCCCCGGTGACCGTCACCCTGGACACGCATGAAGGCCACATCGCCTTCGCCACACTCGGTCCGGAACGGTTCGGCGCGCCGAGGGCGCCCGCGCCTGCGTCCGCCGCCCCCGCGAGCCGGACCGACACCCCCGCGCCCGCCCTCTCCGAGGCCGAGCTCGCCCGCATCGTCGGCGCCGCGGTCCAACGGGAGATCGCGCCGCTGGAGGCGCGGATCGAGGAGTTGGGCGCGCGTCTGCGCTATGCCGACATCCTCTCCGGCCTGTTCCTGATCGTGGGTCTCGCGGGCGGCGGGCTCTATCTGCGGAGCCTGCGGCGATGAAGATGGGCGCCCTCGCCGGCGCGATCCCCGCGGACCTGCGCCTGCGGCTGCTCGCGGCGCTGGCGCTGGCGAGCGCGGTCTCGCAACTGCGCCATCCGGGGCCGGCCGCCGCGGCGCTCGGGCTCGCGCTGGTCATGGCGCTGGCGGCGCGGATGCCCGGCGCGCTGTGGCGGCGCGTGCTGCATGTCGAGGGTTTCGTCCTCCTGCTCCTGCTCACCGTGCCCTTCGCGGTTCCCGGCGAGGCGCTGGCCCGTCTCGGCCCGCTGGTGCTGACCGACGCAGGGCTCGCGCGCGCCGGGCTGCTGGCCCTGAAGGTCTCGGCGGCGGCGATCCTCGTGCTCGCGATCCTCGGCCCGGCCGAGCCGATCCGCCTCGCCGCCGCGCTGCAATCCCTGCGCGTGCCTGAGCCGCTGGTCCGCGTGCTGCTGCTGAGCCTGCGCTACCTCTCCCTGATCCGGGAGGAGGCGCGTCGCCTCCACGACGCCATGCGCCTGCGCGGTTTTCGGCCTGGAACCAATGGCCACACCTGGCGCAGCTACGGCAACCTGATCGGAATGCTGCTGGTCCGCGCGCTCGACCGGGCGGAGCGGATCGACGAGGCGATGCGCTGCCGCGGTTTCGCCGGGCGGTTCCCCCATGCGGCCGCCCCCGCGCCGTCGCGACGGGACTGGGCGGCCTTCGCGCTGCTGCTGGGCCTGGGCGCCGCCTGCCTGGTCGGGGACCGGGCATGACGCCGCTCATCGCGCTCGACCGGGTCTGCGTGGCGCGCGACGGCGTGACGGTGCTGCGCGACGCGACGCTGGCGCTGGCGCCCGGCGACCGGCTGGCGATCGTCGGCCCCAACGGCGCGGGCAAAACCACGCTGCTGCGCACGATGGTCGGGCTGGAGCGGCCGGTCTCCGGCGTCCTGCGCCTCTTCGGCGAGCCCTGCGCGACCGAGGCCGATTTCCGCCGCCTGCGCCCGCGGATCGGGTTCCTCTTCCAGGACAGCGACGATCAACTCTTCTGCCCGACCGTGGCCGAGGACGTGGCCTTCGGGCCGCTGAACCTCGGCCTCGCCCCCGCCGAGGCCGCGGCCCGTGCGCATGAGGCGCTGGAGGGCCTCGGCATCGGCCACCTCGCCGAGCGGATCAGCCACCGGCTTTCGGGGGGCGAGAAGCGGCTGGTCTGCCTCGCCGGACTGCTGGCGATGCGGCCCGCGGCGCTGCTGCTCGACGAGCCCTCGACCGGGATCGACGCCGCCAACGCGGCGCGGCTGCGCGCGGCGTTGCTGGCCTTCTCCGGGCCGATGATCCTCGTGTCCCATGACGCGGCCTTCGTCGCGGGCCTCGCCAACCGGGTGATGGTGCTGGCCGACGGGCGGCTGCGGCCGGCGGAGCTGCACGACCATCCGCACCTGCACAGCCATCCTCACGTGCACCCGCTGGACCGCTGAGCCCCCGCCCGCACCGGCGTCATCGACGCCGGACAAGTCGCCGAGATTGGGGGTCGCATGCGGGCCGGGCACGTCGGTCAGGACGATTTCGGCCCGCATCGGCCGGGAACGGCTCAGCCGTCCAGCAGGCGGCGCAGCTTGGGCAGGACCATCGCCTCCGGCTCCTGATAGCGGATCAGGTCGGCGTAGCGGCCGTCGGCGTCGAACAGCATCACCAGGGCCGAGTGGTCCATGGTGTAGCCGCCGTCCTCGAGCGGGATCTTCGCGGCATAGACCTTGAAGGCCTTCAGGGCCTTGTCGATCTCGGGCCGCGGGCCGGTGACGGCCGTCGCCCCGTCGACCCAGGACACGTAGTCGCCGAGCAGCTCGGCCGTGTCCCGCTCCGGGTCGACGGTCACGAAGAACACCCGCAGACGCTCGCCCTGCTCGGCCAGCGCCGCCTGCCAGGCGGAGATGTCGCCGAGCGTCGTCGGGCAGACCTCCGGGCAATGGGTGAAGCCGAAGAACACCGCGGATGGTGCGCCCTCGAGCGTCGCTTCGGTAAAGGCCGCGCCAGAGGCGGTGACCAGCCGGTAGTCGCCGCGGCCGATGCCGTCTTCGGCCTTCGCCCGCAGCATCGGCAGGATCTGCCAGCCGACCGCGCCCAGAAGCGCGATCGTGGCCGCGGCCGCCAGGGGCAGGAGCCGTCTTCGAGCCAGGGACATGGCCTCGCCCTCCTCAGCCGAACCGCAGGGTCTCGCCGGCGGGGGCGACCAAGGCGTGGTCCGCGCCGCGCCCCCCGCCGTCATCCAGCCGGCCATGGTCCATCTTGTGATGGTCCATCGCCCCGTGATCCTGGCCGCCCTTGGCGTCGCGCGCGCGGATCGGCAGGGTGAACTCCACCGCTCCGGCCTTCTCGAAGACCAGGGTGATCGCCGCGGCCTGTCCCTCGACCAGCGGCCCTTTCAGGTCCATGAACATGAGGTGAAAGCCGCCGGGCTTCAGCTCCACCGTCTCGCCGGCGGGGATCGGCAGGCCGTCGGCGAGCTGGCGCATCTTCATCACGTCGCCCTGCATGACCATCTCGTGGATCTCCATGCGCCCGGCCACGTCCGAGCGGGCGGAGATCAGCCGGTCGTCCGCCGCGCCATGATTGGTCACGCTGAGGAAGCCGCCCGCCACGGGCGCGTTGGGGAGCGTGGCGCGGGCGAAGGCGCCGGCGATCTCGAGATCGCCGACCTTCACACTCTCCGGCTCCGCCGCCGCGTGGGCGTGGGGGTGGCCGCCGCCCTGCGGCTCGGTCAGGGTCAGGACCGGCGCGGGATGATCGTCGTCCGAGCCGTCCCAGGCGACCTGGCCGTCGGCGCAGGTCTGAACGGTGGCGAAGCGCAGGACCTCGCCCGGGGCGAGATCCTTGCCGATGGTTCCGCGGAACACGAACTGGTCGAACCAGGCGTCAGGCAGGTCGCCGTCCGACCAGGAGATCTCGCGCACGCCCTCGGTCATCTTGTGACCGTGGTTGTCGTAGGGGGTCGCGTAGGCCCCGGTTTTCGTGTCCAGCGTCCAGCCGGGCTTGGGCATCGGCTTCGCAGCGTAAAACCCTTCGGGCAGCGTCACCCGGACGGCGTTCGTGGCCTGACCGTCGCAGCCATGCGGGAGGTTCAGCACGACCTTGAAGGTCGAGCCGACGGGCGCCTCGCGCCCCTCCAGCGTGACATGGGCGAAGGCAGGGACGGCGATCAGGACCGCGAGCGCGGCGGCTGCGGACAGGCGGACGGGGCCGCGCAGGGCGGCGGGGATGAAGGTCATGGAAGCGTTTCCTCGACGGATCGGATCGCACGCCGCGGTTCGGAATGCGCGCGTGCGGCGGCGCCGGCGCGCAACCGGATCGCTCCGGCGGCGGACGGTCGGCCATGGGGCTGGCTCGCCTCGGGGTCCGGTCGCGGACCGCGGGGCGTCGGCGATCAGGCCATGGCCGGGGGCGCGCGGGTGTCGAAGATCCGGGGCGCGCCGGGGATGACGCGGGCGACCGCGACGATCGCGTGCGGGGCGCGGAGCGGCTCGGGGGGCGGCGGCGCGTCGATCCCGGCCGGGGTCAGCGCGGCGACGAGGCCGACGAAGGGGCAGGCCACGGAATCGGGCGGGGCCTGGTCGAGCGGCAGGCCGTCGTCGCCGACGGCGAGGTAGACGATCTCGGCCCCGGTGCAGATCGGCACGTAGCCGGCGATGGCGGGCGCGAGCAGCCCGGCGCCGGTCAGCCTGAACGACAGCACGAGCGCCGCCAGCACGGCGAGCGCCAGCGGATGGCGGCGTCCCAGTCGTTGCGGCCATCGGTTCATGGCGGTCATCGTGCCCGCCCCACGTCCGGCCGCCGATGCGGCATGGCGCGCATCGCGGCCCCCCTGACCTTCGTGTCCGCTGGGGTCGGCGCCCCCTGGCATTCGTTCCCGACGGACGCAAACCAGGCCCGCAGGAGCGTTGTTCTCGACCCTTGTCCCAAGCTTGCGCGAGGGCGCACGTCTTTTCGGGTCACGTCACAGCGTGATGCCGCCATCCACGACCATCTCCAGCCCCGTCACATAGCGGGCCTCGTCCGAGGCGAGGAACAGCGCGGCCATGGCGATATCCTGCGGCGTTCCCTGGCGCCCCATCGGGCAGCGTGCGTCGCGGGCCCTTTTGGCGGCGATGCGCTCGGCCTCGGTCGCGACCAGCGCCGCCGCGTGCGGACTGTCGATCAGGCCGGGCAGGATCACGTTGCAGCGCACCTGCTGGGGCGCGTATTGGCGCGCGATCACCTTGGCCATCCGGTTCAGCGCCGCCTTGGAGACGTTGTAGGACAGGAACTGCATCGGGTTCCAGCGCAGGCTGGCGATGGACGAGACCATGATGATCGATCCCGATCCGGCCGCGATCATATGCGGGACCGCGGCCCGCGCCGCCGCCATCGCGCCCTTGAGGTTGACGTCGAAGACCCGGTCCCAATCGGCGTCGCTCACCTCGATCAGCGCGCCGAAAGCCTCGATCCCGACATTGTAATGCAGCACGTCGATGCGACCGTAGCGGTCCATGCAGGCGGCGATGGCCGCGTCCATGTCGGCGGTCCGGGCCGCATCGGCGCGGAAGACGCCGGCCGCGCCGCCGGCCGCGGCGATCTGGTCCGCCGTGCGGGCCGCAGCAGGCTCCGAAATGTCGACGCAGAGCACCGTCGCGCCTTCGCGCGCGAAAATCGCCGCGGTGGCCGAGCCGTTGCTGGGGGCGGTTCCGATCGAGCCCGCGCCGATCACCGCCGCCACCTTGCCCGCCAGTCTGCCGGTCATCGCGTCCCCTCCCATGCTACCTGTCGAAGGCTTGTCCCGGCCGGCCGCAGGATTCCCGCTCGATCAGCTGGGTCGGGATCATGATCCGCCGCGGCTCGCCCCCGGTTTCCGGGTCGAGGCGGCGCAGCATCAGCTCGGCCAGGATCCGCCCGACCGATTGCAGATCCCAGGTCACGGTGGAGATCGACGGCGAATAGAGCCGGGCGAGATCGGTGTCGCCCACGGTCAGCACGCTCACATCCGCCGGCACCCGCCAGCCGTTCTGCCGCAACCCCTCCAGCGTGCCCGCCAGCATGCGGGTCCCGAGGCTGAGGAACGCGGTCGGGGCAGGGCGCAGCGACATCAGCGAAAACGCCTCGCTCGAGACGAACTCCATCGAGGATTGATGCGCCCGGATCAGATCCTCGCGCGGCTCGATCCCATGGTCGATCAGCGCCTGCCTGTAGCCGGCGATGCGCTCGCGCCCCGGACTGAGCTTGATGCTGGACGAAAGCAGCGCGATCCGCTCATGGCCAAGGTTCAGAAGGTGCCGGGTCGCGTCATAGGCGGCCTTGCGGTGGGCCACGTGCAGGCCGCTCACGCCCTCGTCGAAGTCGCGGTCGTAGCCGATCACCGGCAGGTCGCCGGCGTCGAGCCTTGCCATCATGTCGGAATCCTCCGCCTCGCAGGGGCCGAGGATCAGCCCGTCCACACGGCGTCGGCGGAAGAGGTCGATCAGGGTCTGCTCGCGGGTCCGGTCGTTGTCGGTGTTGCCGATCAGCAGGGCGTAGCCCGCCTGCTGCAACCGCCGCTCGGCCGCGCGGATCACCCCGGCGAAGAACGGGTTGGAGAGGTCGGTGACCAGCATCCCCACCACCATCGTCGATTTCAGCCGCAGGCTCTGCGCGATGGCGTCGGGTTGATAGCCTAGCCGCCTCGCCGCCTCGTTCACCCGCGCCGCCGTCGTCTCGCTGACCCGTCCGCGCCGGTTCAGCGCGCGCGAGGCGGTTCCGATCGACACCCCGGCTTCGGCGGCCACGTCCTTGATGGTGTTGCGACGGCCCTTGCTCATCGGGACCCTACTTTCTGCGATAGGCTTCGGGGAACCGCGCCTGCCCGTCTTCGAGCGGCACCGCCGCCGTGTTGATGAAATACGAGGCCAGGTGATACACGCCCGAGGCGAACACCAGCTCGATCACCTGCTTGACCGGCCAGGTCGCGTTCAGCCGGGCCCAGGTCTCGTCGCTGACATCGGCGTCGGCGTGGAGCTCGTCGGCCATTCGGATCACCAGGCGGTCCTCGTCGCTCCAGCGCGGATCGCTGAGGCTCCGCCAGCTTTCGGCCAGTGCGAGATCGTTCACCGCCGCCTCGTCCAGCGCGCAGCGCTCGCCATAGATCGCGACATGCATGCCCCACGGGTATTCGGCCCCGGTCAGGGCGGTGGTACGCATGATGGCGATTTCCTTCGGCCGCATCGGCACGTCGGCCTCGAACAGCACCGAATGCGCCAGCGACTGGAATTTGGCGCCCAGAACCGGGTGATGGGCCATCGCGAGACGCAGGTTCCGCGGCGACAGGCCGGCGAAGGCGGCGTTGCGGAGGTTCTTCAGGGTCAGCTCGTCATAGGGCGGCCGGCGCAGCGGCAGGCGGTCGGAATGGGGAAGCGTGTCGTCGTCGATGCTCATGGTCGTCCGCCGCCTTTCGAGGTCATCGCGATGTTTCGCACCCGGCCAATTTTCGCGCAATCGTTTTTATGATTGAGAAATGGGGCTGCGCAAGTCAAGCGGGTTGGTCGAGGCCTTGCGATGCGTGGCTATCATCGTTCATCCCTGATTATGGACGCTAAAGGATGCCGCTTTCGTTTGGTCAGGGTGGGCTCCCCGCATCGCTTGACAGCCGTAATTCCCCTGCCTAGCCTGCGCAAACGTTTTCTTGGTGGGCACGCCACGGCCCCGCGAGCAGGACACGGACGCATGCGGCGGCCCGATCTCAACACCCTGGTGATCCTGTCCGCGGTCTATCGCGAAGGCAGCGTCACCCGCGCCGCCGAGCGTCTGAACCTGACGCAATCCGCGATCAGCCACGGCCTCGGCCGCCTGCGCGTTCTCTTCGACGACCCGCTCTTCGTGCGCCGGGGCAACCGCCTCGTCTCCACCCCGCTCGCCCGGTCGCTGGCGGAGGAGGCGTATCATGGCCTCAACCAACTCGAGGCGCTGTTCGAGCGCAAGGCGAGCTTCGACCCCGCCGAACATGCCCGCAGCTTCACGCTGGGCATCCGCGACGTGCTCGAGGCGCCGTTGCTGCCGCCGCTGATCGCCGCGATGACGGCCGCCGCGCCGCTCGCCTCGCTGACCGCGCTGCATCTGCGGCGCAACGCGATGGCGACGCGGCTCGCGTCGAGCAGCGTCGACGCCGTGGTCGACGTCTGTCTCGAAACGCCCCCGGAGGTGCTGAGCGAGCGCATCGCGCAAGAGGATTTCTGCGTCGTCGCCCGCAGCGGACATCCTCTGGCCGACCAGAGCCTCGACCTCGCCGCCTATCTCGATTGCGATCATGTGGTCATCAGCGCACGGCCCGAGGGCGACGTCTTCGAGGATGCGAGGCTGCGCGCCCTCGGCCACCGCCGCCGGATCAAGCTGCGCTGCCAGCACTATCTGGCGGGCTACCGGGCCGCGCAGATCTCCGACCTGATCGTGACCATGCCGCGGCGGTTGGCGGAGATGTTCCGCAGCGCCGACGATACCGATCCGCTGCCGGTGCCGTTCGAGATCGGGCGCATGGATTTTCATCTCTACTGGCATGCCTCGCGCGCCGAGGACCCGGCAAACCTCTGGTTCCGCGAGATGATCAAGCGGGCGGCGCGGCGCTCGCGCCAACCTGCTTAGGCCCTGAGCCACAAGGAAAAACCCGGAATGGATGGATTGCTGAACGGTCGCGTGGCGATCATCACCGGCGGCGCGCGCGAGAGCGGCATCGGGCGGGCGACCGCGAGGATTTTCCTCGCGCATGGCGCGCGCGTGGCGATCTGCGACCTCGCCTCCGAAAACCCGCAGGCCGCCGCGGCCGAGCTGGGGGAGCACGCCATGGGCCTCGACTGCGACGTCACCGACGCCGCCGCCTGCAAGGCCGCGGCCGAGGCGGTCGCGGCCGGCTGGGGCGGGATCGATATCGTGGTGAACAATGCCGGCCTCACCCAGGCCCGCAAGATCGCCGAGATCACGGCCGAGGATTACGACCTCGTCACCGGGGTCGTCTTGCGCGGCACGCTGCTGATGACGCAAGCCGCGCTGCCGCATCTCGACCGCACCGGGCGCGGGGCCATCGTCAACGTCTCGTCGCTTTCAGCGCTTCAGGGCGGCGGCATCTTCGGCGGCCCGCATTATTGCGCCGCCAAGGCCGGCGTGCTGGGCCTGACCCGCGCCATGGCCCGCGAATTCGGCCCCGAAGGCATCCGCGCCAACGCCATCGCGCCGGGCCTGATCATGACCGATTTTTCGCGCCGCGGCCCGTCCGCCGACGCGGGCAAGATCGACGCCGCCAAAGCCTATCCGCTCGGCCGCCCCGGCGCGCCGGCGGATATCGGCAACGCCGCGCTCTATCTCGCCTCGGATCTCTCGTCCTACGTCACCGGCGTCACGCTCAACGTCAACGGCGGGTCGTTCATCGCCTGAGGCGGGCAGGGGGGCTTCGCGCAAGCTCCCCCCGCCTAGATCAGCGCCAGCGCGATGCCGGGGAAGGCGACCAGCAGGCCGAGGATCACCAGCTCGACCAGCACGAAGGGGATCGCCCCCTTGAAGGCGCTCATGATGTCGATCTCCGGCACGGTGTTCTTCACCACGAAGATGTTCAGCCCTACGGGCGGCGTGATCGCCCCGATCTCGGCGCATTTGGTCACCAGGATGCCGAACAGGATCGGATTGATCCCCGCATCCAGCACCACCGGAAAGATCACCGGCAGCGTCAGCAGCATCATGGTGATGCCGTCGACGAAAAAGCCGAGGATCAGGTAGGGGACCAGCAGCAGCAGGGTCAGCTGCCAGACCGGCAGCTCGAACCGGGTCAGCCACAGGGTCAGCTGCTGGGGCACCTGGGTCGTGGTCAGTGCCAGCCCGAAAAGCCCCGCGCCGATGATCAGCAGGAAGACGCTCGACGTCGTCACTCCGGTATCGACAAGCCCCCGCCAGATGATCTCCCGCCGGTTCGAGCCGCGGCAGAGCACGATTCCGAGCGCGCCGGCCGCCCCGAAGGCCGCGGCCTCGGTCGCGGTGCCGATGCCCAGATAAATCGTGCCCATCACGATGACGAACAGCAGCACGATCTCCCAGCTCTGCGCCGAGGCCGCGAATTTTTCGCGCAGGGTGGAGCGCTGGCCGGACGTGTCGGGCCCGGAACCCGGGACCAGTTTCACCCAGCCGAACAACATGATGGCGTAGAGCGCCGCGGTGAGGATGCCCGGTACGATCCCGGCGAGGAAGAGGTCGGGCACCGAGGTCTCGGTTGCGATGGCGTAGACGATCAGCAGGCCCGAGGGCGGGATCAGCACGCCCAGCGTCCCCGCCGCCGCCACGCTGCCGGCGGAGATGGCGTGGCTGTAACCCTCCCTCAGCATCCTTGGCACCGCGACCTGGGCGACGGTGGCCGAAGTCGCCAGGCTCGACCCCGACACCGCCGCGAAGCCCGCGCAGGCGAAGACCGTGGCGATGGCGAGCCCCCCTGGCAGCGCCCCGACCCAGACCCGCGCGCTGTCGAAGGCCCGATGCGCGATGCCGGCCGAAAAACTCATGTGGCCCATGAACAGGAACAGCGGCAGCACCACATAGGCGAGGTTGGCCGAGGCGGAATAGGAGAAGGTCGAGACCAGGAACTCCGTGGCGATCCAGGGCCGGGTCAGCATCAGCCCTATCAGCCCCGCGGTCAGCAGCGAAAACGCGATCGGCACGCCGGCGAAGAGCAGCACGAGCATGCCGCCGAGCAGGCCCAAGCCCAGCCCGAGGTCGATGGAAGCCATGGGGGTCGCTCCGGGGGTGAAGGCGCGCTCAGAGCGCGCCGCTGTGGCGGGGAAGACCGGCTTTCATGCGCGCCTCGCCCCAGATCACGGTTCCGATCAGGTCCGTCAGCAGCTGCAGCGCCAGCAGGCACAGCCCTGCGGCGAGGATGATCCGCTCCGGCCAGATCGGCCAGGCGTGCACCCCGAACGAAGTCTCGCCCTGGAGGGTCGAGACGATGGCGTAGCGGGTGGAGAGCCAGGCGATCATCCCGATCCCGATCAGCGAGATCAGCAGCGATCCGATCCGCTGGATCCGTCGCGCAGCGGGGCTCAACTGGTCGATGACCGCGGTGACCTGGAAGTTCGAATCCGTCGCCTGCGCCCCGGCCATGCCCAGAAACACCTTGATGATCAGGAGCATGACGCTGATTTCGGTGGCGAGCGGCAGGGGCGCGGCGAAGAAGGCGCGCCCGACCACGTCGGCGACGATCACCCCCATCATCGCCCCGGTGGCGACGCCGCTCAGCGAGCCGATGGCGATGCTGAACCGCGAGATGCCGACGAGCAGCTTGAACATGCGGATCCCTCCCAGCCTGAAGCGCCCCGGCCGGGACCGGCCGGGGCGGCGAAACTCCGCGATCACTCGCCGGCTTTCATCTTCACATAGGTGGCGAGGCCGGGGGTGTAGACGGCGTCGGGTTCGTACTTCTTCACCAGGTCGACGAACTGGTCATAGAGCGCGCCGCCGTTCTCGGTCACCGAAGCGGCGGATTCGATGAATTTCGCCCGCATCACCGGGCCCATCATCGCTTTCCATGCCGCCGCTTCCTCATCGGTGGCGAGGATCACGTCGATGTCGCCGGCCTCCTCGATGAATTTCTTCGCGGCGGCGGCCATGCTGTCGTTGATCAGCGCCACGTACTGGCCGGGCACTTCGGCGGCGACCGCATTTATCAGCGCCTTCTGCGCGTCGGTCAGCTTGTCGTAGCTCGCCTGGTTGAGCGAGGCGATGGAGACGCTGTTGATCCCCAGCCGGCCGGCGTCGGAGGCGTAGGCGACGACTTTCGGCACGCCGTTGTTCACCGCGCTGTCGAAGGGCGCGTTGGCCATGGCGTCGAGCGCGCTGCGGTTCACCGCCTCGACCGCGTCGGCGAAGCTCATCGGCACCGGCGAGCCGCCCCCCGCTTCCACGCCCCAGGCGATGGCCGCGACCGCGCGGATGCGCTTGCCGGCCATGTCCGAGGGCATGCGGATCGGGAAATTGCCCCAGATGCCGCCATCGGGGAAGGGCAGGGCCCACATCATCCGGACGCCCTGCGAGGAGAATTCCTTCTGCAGGTCGGCGTTCGCTTCGTAGAGATCCTTGAAGGCGTAGACCACCGCATCGGCCTTTTCGGTGATCCAGGGCAGCACGACATTGGACAGCGGATAGATCTTGGGATTGTAGGCCTGCGGCGTGGCGGTGGCGAAGTCCACGGCGCCCCGGCTGAGGCCGGGATAGAGGTCGGGCGCCTTCATCAGCGAGCCGCCGTAATAGCGCTCGAAGGTGATGTCGCCGCCGCTGCGCTGTTCGACCTGGTCCATGAACCAGGTGTCGAGGGTGGTCGCGATGGAGCGTTCCGAGATGTAGCCCGCATAGACCAGCTTGGTCTCGGCCAGCGCCGCGCTCGACAGGCCGAGGGTCGTGATCGCGACAATTGCGGAAACGATATCTCTGATTTTCAGATGCAGCGTCATGTGGTCCTCCCTGACCGATCCTGATTTTTTCCCGGCGCCGTCCATCTCGATCCCGCCGTTGCGGTCCTGATGGCTTCTTGCGATCCGTCTGAGCATTACGTCATGTATAAGCGAGTTTTCGTCGCTCTCAAATGAACAAAATTCAAGCCGCGGATTGCTTCGCGTTCATTTCAGGGCGGCGCATCGGGGGTCTGCGCGGGCTGCGCCGCCCCGGATCGTCAGGCGAAGATCCGCATTGCCATTCCAAAAAATGCGCACTTGATAGAAACGATTGCGCATGATTGCTTGGGCCGTCCGGGCAGGAGGGACGCGCAATGACGCCGCCGATCGAACAGACCAATGCCGGCCGGGTCGCCGTGGTCACCGGCGGAAGCCGCGGGATCGGGCTCGAGGTGGCGCGGGCCCTGGCGCTCAGCGGGGCGCGGGTCAGCCTCTGGGCGCGCGGCGCGGCGGCGCTGGAGGCCGCCGCCGCGGAGATCGGCGCGCTGACCGAGGTGCACACCGTCGTGGTCGATGTCGGCGCGCAGGACGAGGTGCGCGCGGCGGCGGCCTCGGTGATCGCGCGGTTCGGGCGCGTCGACATCCTGGTCAACAACGCGGGCATCATCGGCCCGCGGGCGGCCGTCGTGGATTTC
This sequence comes from Albimonas sp., assembly GCF_055129145.1. Classification (NCBI taxonomy): domain Bacteria; kingdom Pseudomonadati; phylum Pseudomonadota; class Alphaproteobacteria; order Rhodobacterales; family Paracoccaceae; genus Albimonas; species Albimonas sp. The sequence continues at coordinate 28,486 of NZ_JBSRTQ010000022.1, forward strand.
CCGGCCGAGGCTTTCGCGGCGGTGCTCGCCACCAATCTGATGGGCACGTTCCATTGCTGCGCGGCGCTGGCGCCCGCCATGCAGGCGGCGGGCTATGGCCGGATCGTCAACGTCGCCTCGATCGCGGGCAAGGACGGCAATCCCTTCGTCTCGGCCTATGTCGCCTCCAAAGCCGCGCAGATCGCCTTCACCAAGTCGCTGGGCAAGGAGCTGGCCCGCACCGGCGTTCTGGTGAACGCGGTCACGCCCTCGGCCAGCCTGACCGACATCTTCGGCGAGATGACCGAGGCGCGGAAGACGGCCCTGCTGGCGAATGTCCCGATGGGGCGTTTCGTCGAGCCGGCCGAAGTGGCGCGGTTGATCCTGTGGCTCTGCAGCGAGGCGTGCTCGTTCTCGACCGGGGCGGTGTTCGACATCTCCGGCGGCCGGGCGAGCTACTGACGGCGGCGGCAAGCGGAGGCGCCGTGTTGAAGGACAGCGGCTCGGGGCGGGCGGCGCGGCTGCCCGCCACGCGACCGCGCGGCGAGGACGGGGGCTAGTTCACCACCCGGCCGCCGTTCGACCGGCAGATCCCCGCAACCTGGCCCGCGTTCATGCCATAGACCCAGGTGGTCACGCGCGTATCGCCGGTCCGGTGCTCGCAGCCTGTGGAAGATGCGTCCCGGGGGCAGAACGAGTCGAGCACCTCGGTGCCGCCCTGCACGCATTTGCGTTCGAATTCCAGGCGCTTGGCGACGGACGAGAAGCTGTAGTCGCCGCACATGTTCTGGCGGTAGTCGTAGCAGGAGAGGTCGGTGTCGGACGGCATCGGCGGCGCCTTGCGCGCCGGCGTGGCAGGGGCCGGCTGCTTGGGCGCGGCCGCGACCTTCGCCGCGGCGGGCGGCGGCGACGCAGGCGCCGTGGCCTTGGCCGCCGGCTCGGGCGCGGGGGCCGGGGTCTCCTGCCGGGTATCGGCCTCGGCGACCGACGCGTCTTCGGGCGAGGCGTCGCGCCACCGCTCGGCGATCTTGCGGGCGCGCTCCGCCTCCTTCGTGCCGGGATGCGCGTCGGCGAAGGACAGCAGCTCCGCCTCGTCCTGCGAGGCGAGGGCCGTGTCGAGAAGCGCCTGCCGCTTGTCCGCGCCGACGATCCCCGCCATCTCGGGATCCCTGGCGATCTCCGAGGCGGCACGCTCGGCGATGGCCAGTCCGCGGTTATAGGCCTCGGCCCGGGTGGAGGCGTCGTCGCCGCCCTTGCCGCAGGTCTCCGACTCGCGCTCGAACTTGAAGCGGCGCGGCGCGCCGCCGGTCTTGCCCAGGCTGCAGGTCACCTCCACTTCCGCGCAGTTGCTCCAGCCGTCGTGATAGGTCGAGCAGGTCAGCGTCAGGTCTCCCGCCTGCCCGGAACTCGCGTCGACCACGCGCCATCCTGGCGCATATCGGTCGAAATAGGCGGCGACGCCGTCGCGCAGCGCGTCCTTCTGGCCCGCCCAATCATATTCCGGGCGCATGTCGGCCAGCAGCACCGCCCCCTGGTTCAGCGCTTCGGGCGGGGCCTGGAACGCGGCGGCGGACTGGCGCGGGGTTTCGGCGCAGGCGGCGAGGAAGAGGGCGGGGACGAGCAGGACGGCGCGGAACATGCGGCGAAATCTCTCCTGAATCAAATGGCGTGCGAGGCGCGCAAGCGAATGGACCGGATCGGCGATAGCCATAGTGTTTCAGGGCCTGCGCCGGGGTCAACGCCCGGACGTGACGCTCGGTTCATCTTTTCGGGCGGTCAGAGGCTCGTCGTCGCCTGCATCGTGACCGCCAGGCCGTAGGCGATCAGCAGCGCCAGGCTCTCCACCCCGATGCGCCCCGGCCCCTGACGCTGTCGCAGCACCAGTCCGCCCAGCAGGATCGCTGTCATCAGCAGGGCGGTCACCGTCCAGAAATAATCGTCCATCCCGGCCGCGTGATAGAGCGAGCCGTCCCGGTACGAGACATCCGCCGCGGTGAGGAACAGCGTGTCGAAGGTGTTGCCGCCGATGATCCCGCCGACCGCGAGCTGCAGCGCGCCGCGACGCACCGCGGCGAGGGTCGTCACCAGCTCGGGCAACGAAGTCACCACGGCCGTCACCAGCGCTCCGACCAGCGATTGCGAGACATCGAGCCGCCCGATCATCTCGCCCGAGGTCTTGGCGATCACCCAGCCGGACGCGCCCATCAGCACCATCAGCAGGCCGAACACGGCGAAGAGGCGCGCGGTGCTCCGGCCCGCAGTCTCTTCGTCATCGTCGTCGGGCGTGTCGGCGCGGCTCTCGGGCGTCGCCACCGGGCGCCACATCGGGTTCTCGCGCAGCCGCTGCGTGGCGATCAGGCCGAAGACGTAGGCGACCGGGATGACGAAGGACACCGGATGGATCGCGAAGACCGTGACCTCGGGCAGGCTGATGGCGATCAGCGGCAGGGTCAGCAGCGCGACCAGCACGATGGCCTGGAAGATGTTCGCGAGCTCGGCCGCCGCATGTTCCAGATTGGCCCGGCGATAGGCGAGATCCGCGATGGCGAGGAACGCGGTCTGGGCTGCGATCCCGCCGATGCTGTTGGAATAGGCGAGCGAGGCGTAGCCATCGAACGCGGCGGTCGAAGACACGATGGTCCCGGCCAGCGAGGTGGCCGCGCCGAGCAGGACGGCGCCCGCGATGGCCTCGCCGAGCCCGGTGCGGTCGGCCAGCCGGTCGGCGAGGCCGGTCATGCGCAGGCCGCTCAGCACGACGACCGCGGCGGCGACGAGGAAGCCGCCGACCAGTTCGAATTCGGAAAACTCAGCGAACATGGGCAGGCGGGGCTCCCGGGCGGTGAGCCGCGCCGGGCTTGCCGGCCGGCGTCAGCGCAAGGCGAAGGCGCATTGCGACCGTCATGGCCACACGACGTAGACATAGATGAAATAGCCCGCGAGCAGCAGCCCGCCTTCCCAGCGGGCGATCCGCAAGCCGGTCCAGGCCAGCACGCCGAGCCCGACCGACACGCCGATCATCACCAGGTTGTCGAAGTTCACGATCTCGTCCGGCACGCGGCCGGGCGCGATCAGGGCGGTGGCGCCGCCGATCCCGAGGATGTTGTAGATGTTGGAGCCGACGATGTTGCCGAAGGCGACGTCGCCCTGCCGCTTGATCCCGGCGACGACCGAGGTCACCAGTTCGGGCATCGAGGTGCCGACCGCGACGATGGTCAGGCCGATCACCGTTTCCGAAATGCCGAAGCCGCGCGCCAGCGACACCGCCCCGTCGACGAGGAACTTGCCGCCCAGAATCACCAGGGCGAGACCTGCGAGCGCAATGAGGCCGGAGAGCCAGGGCGACCGGAACGGTCCCGGCGCCGGGCCTGTCTCGGCCATCGCGGCGGCGTCGGGGGGCGTCGCCGTCCGCTCCTGCCGGAAGGCGAGGTAGATGTAGGCGACCAGCGCCGCGAGGAAGGCCGCGCCGACCGGCCGGCTCATCGGCATGACCGCCGCGACGCCGGCGAAGACGATCGCCGCGGCGAGCATCACGACGCCGTCCCGCTTCAGCGAAGCCGACGAAATGACGATGGGGAACAGCAGCGCCGCGACGCCGCCGATCAGCAGCGCATTCGCGATGTTGGAGCCGACGATGTTGCCATAGGCGATGCCCGGCGCGTCGGCGAGCGCGGCCTGCACCGAGGCGACGAGCTCCGGCGCCGAGGTTCCGAAGCCGACCAGCGTCAGCCCGATGACCAGCGGCGACACGCCCAGGGACGACGCGACCTGCACCGCGCCCCGCACCAGAAGCTCTCCGCCCAGAATGAGAAGAGCCAGTCCGCCGATCAGCGGCGCCCAGATGTCCAGCAATTTTTCACCTGCTTCAGCCGTGTTCGGTGGCGAACAAGTGTGGCGTCCCGCCGGCAGTTCAACAGCCCGCGTCAGGTCTTCGTTCTTCGTCTCCTGTTCTGCGCGGCGCCGGATGGGGACGGGACCCGATCCCGCGCTCCGGTCCTCGGTGCGCGGGGCGGCGCCGCCTGCTGCGCCGATCGTCCCGCTTGGCGGAGGGATGACCCCTTCCGCGGAAAAATCAGGGGATTCAGGCGCTTTCCGGTCACATCCCCGGCGCCGGAAACGCGGCGATCTGACGCCTGAAACTTGAAGCCCCCGGGTGTGGCCCGACTTGGCGGCCTCATGAAACGAGAGGTTTTCGCATGAAGCGCGTCTTGAAATGGGTCGGCGGCCTCGGCCTCGTCGCGGCTTGCGTCGCGGCCGGCCTGTTCGGAACCGCGGCGGTGCTGCCCGACGAGGATGCAGGCTCGGGTCGCGAGGCCGGGGCGCGGCAGGCGACGCGCGTCGGCGTGGTCTCGCCCCGGACGCGCCGGATCGAGAACGCCGTCTCCGCGGTCGGCACGCTGGCTCCGATCCGCTCGGTGGCGCTCGTGCCCAATGCGCCGGGGCGGGTCGTCGAGGCGCCGGTCGCCTCCGGCCAGACCGTCGCCGCCGGGGACCTGCTGATCCGGATCGACGACCGGGCGGCGCGCGCGGCGCTGGCTCTGGCCGAGGCGACGCTGGGCGAAACCCGCCAGGACTACGCGCGGATCGAGGAACTGGCCGACCGCAACGCCGTCGCCGAAGCCCGGCTGGAGGAGGCCCGCGCCGCGTTCCGCCGGGCCGAGGCCGACATGATGTCGGCGCGCGCCGCGCTGGAGGATCACGCGATCACCGCCCCTTTCGCCGGCACTCTGGGCGTGATCGACATCGAGCCGGGGACCTTTCTGGACGGGACCGCGCCGGTCACGCGCCTGTCGGATCTCTCCTCCGTCGAGGTTTCCGCGTCGCTGCCGGAGCGCTATTTCGACGCGGTCGCGCCGGGCCTGACCCTGATCGTCGCCACCCCCGCCTATCCCGACGAGACCTTCGAGGGCCGGGTGACCCTGCGCGCGCCCGAGATCGACCTCGGCTCGCGCAGCTTCGAGATCCGGGCGGAGATCGCCAATCCCGACCGCCGGCTGGTCGGCGGCATGTTCGCCAGTTCGCGCCTGGTGTTCGACACCTATGAAGGGCTCGCCATCCCCGACGACGCGATCATCTCCGAGGGCCTGACCACCTATGTCTACAAGGTCGAGGACGGGGCCGCGGTGCGAACCGAGGTCGAGGTCGGCCGGTCGGTCGACGAACTGACCGAGGTGCGGAGCGGGCTCGCGCCCGGCGACCGCGTCGTCATCTCGGGCTGGGACGACCTCTCGGACGGCGCGCCGGTGGAGATCGCCGAAGACGCGGGGCGGGAGGACGAGGGATGACGCTGCCCGATCTCTGCCTCCGCCGGCCGGTCCTTGCGACCGTCATGTCGATCCTGATCGTGGTGCTGGGCGTCGCCGGCCTGAGCCGGATGGCCGTGCGCGAACTGCCCGACACCTCGACCGCGGAGGTGACGGTCAGCGTCGCCTATGTCGGCGCGGGTCCGGGCGTGGTCGACAACGAGCTCGCCTCGGTGATCGAGGGCGCGATCTCCACCGTGGCGGGGATCGACCGGATCTCCACCGAATCCGAGCTTGGCGGCTTGCGCACCGTGATCACCTTCCGCCAGGGCCGCGACGTGGACCAGGCCGCGTCCGACGTGCGCGCCGCGGTGCAGGCGGTGACCGGCGATCTGCCCGATCAGGCCGAGGATCCGCAGGTCGAGAAGAACGACAGCCAGGGCGACCCCATCGTGTGGATGACCATGACGTCCGACACCATGTCGGCGTCCGAGCTGACCGACTATGCCGACCGCTTCGTCACCGACCGGCTGGAGACGCTGGTCGGCGTCGCCGCCGTGCAGATCTACGGCGACCGCCCCTACGCCATGCGGGTCTGGCTGGACGCCGAGGCGATGGCCGCGCGCGGCGTGACCGCGACCGAGATCGCCGACGCCCTGCGCGCCAACAACCTCGAGCTTCCCGCCGGCCAGATCGAAAGCCGGTCCCGCACCTATCTGCTGCGGACCCAGACCCGCCTTTCCAGCGTTGCGGAATTCGAGGACCTGATCGTCGCCGTCACCCCCGACGGCCGCATCGCGCTCGGCGACGTCGCCCGGGTCGAGATCGGGACCGAAACCGACGACAGCGCCTTCCGCGCCAATGGCGAGACCGCCATCGGCATCGGCGTGCTGCGGCAATCCTCGGCCAACACGATCTCGATCTCCGCGGCGGTGACCGAGGCGGTGGCGGCGATCCGCAGCGATCTGCCCGGCGGCACGACGCTGGAGGTCACATCCGACGACGCCGATTTCATCCGCAATTCCATCCGGCAGGTGCTGACCACGCTGGCGATTTCGGTGGCCATCGTGGTGGCGGTGATCTTCGTGTTCCTCGCCTCGATCCGGGCGACCATCGTGCCCGCGGTCACCATCCCCATCGCGCTGCTGGGGGCATGCGCGGGGATCGCGGCGGCCGGGTTCTCGATCAACATCCTCACGCTTTTCGCGCTGATCCTCGCCATCGGCCTGGTGGTCGACGACGCCATCGTGGTGCTGGAGAACATCGAGCGACGCATGGAGGAAGGGGACGACCCGAAGGACGCCGCGCGCAACGGCGCCAACCAGGTGTTCGTCGCCGTGGTCTCGACCTCGGCCGTGCTGATCTCGGTCTTCGTGCCGCTGTCGTTCCTGCAGGGCGAGATCGGTCTGCTGTTCCAGGAATTCGGCGTGACGCTGGCCATCGCGGTGGCGCTGTCGACTTTCGTGGCGCTGTCCTTGTGCCCGGTGGTCGCCAGCCTGGTCCTGAAGAAGGGCATGAACGACAGCCGCTTCGCGCGCGCCGTGCAGGGGGCGACCACGCGGCTTTCCAATGGCTATCGGGGCCTGCTGACCCGCGCCATCCGCGCGCCGCTGGTCATCCTCGCGCTGGCCGCCGGGCTTTCCGGCATGTCCTGGACGCTCTACCAGCAGCTCCCCTCCCAGCTGACCCCCGACGAGGATCGCGGCATCTTCTTCGTGTCGATCCAGGCCCCGGCCGGCTCTGCGCTGGGCCTGACCGACGCGGCGGTGGCGGAGGTGGAGGCGCTGATCGCGCCCTATCGCGACGACGGCGTGGTGGAGGACGTGATCGCGATCATCGGCCAATACGGCGAGTCCGGCCGCGCCTTCGTCGTCGCCACCATGGCCCCCTGGGCCGAGCGTGAGATGGGGCCGCGCGACGTGCTCGCCGAACTGCGCCCCGAACTGGCCGGGATCACCCGCGCCAGCGTGCGCAGCTTCGCGCCCTCCGGCCTCGATGCGGGCGGCGGCTCGGGGCTCGAATTCATCGTCACCGCGCCGAGCTTCGACGCGGTCGCCGACTATTCCGCGCAGATGGCCGAGCGGTTGCGCGCCAATCCCGATCTGGTCGGGGTGCGCCGCGCCTACGAGGTCAACACCCCCGGCTACGACATCCGCGTGAACCGGGCGATGGCGCGCGAGATCGGGGTGGATGCGCGCGCCATCTCCGATGCGGTTCGGACTTTCTTCGCTTCGGCCGAGGTTGGCGAGTTCATCTCCCGCGACCGCCAGTATCCGGTGATCCTGCAGGCCCCCGACGCCCGGCGCGCGGCGACCGACGACCTGCGCGGCATCAATGTGCGCACCGGCGACGGCCAGCTGGCGCCGCTCGACGGGCTGGTGACGCTGGAGCGGCGGGCCTCGGTCCGGGCCTTCAACCGGCTCGACCGGCAGCCCTCGGTGGAGATCTCGGCCTCGCTCGCCGAGGGCGTCGATCTCGGCCGGGCCATCGCCGAGGTGGAGCGGATCGCGCAGGACATGCCGGCGCAGATGCGCATCGCCTATGCCGGCCAGGCCGAGAGCTTCCAGGAGACCTCCGGCGGGATCGCGACCACGTTCGCGCTGGCTTTGCTGGTGGTGTTCCTGGTGCTCGCGGCGCAGTTCGAGAGCTTCGTGCAGCCGGTGGCGATCCTGCTGTCGGTGCCGCTGGCCGCGGCGGGGGCGCTGCTGACGCTGCTGGCGCTGGGCGAGGCGGTGAACATCTACACCCAGGTCGGGATGGTGATGCTGATCGGGCTGATGGCCAAGAACGGCATCCTGATCGTGGAGTTCGCCAACCAGCTGCGCGCGAAGGGGTATTCGGTGCGCGATGCGGCGATCGAGGCGGCGACGGTGCGTCTGCGCCCGATCCTGATGACGGTGCTGTCGACGGTTCTGGGGGCGGCGCCCCTGGTGGCGGCGAGCGGCGCGGGGGCGGCGAGCCGCTTCTCCATCGGCATCGTGATCATCGGCGGGTTCATGGTCGCGTCGATCCTGACGCTGTTCCTCACCCCGGTCCTCTACGACCTCCTCCAGTCGGACCACGATGACGAGGCGGCGCCCGAAGCGGACCCTGCCTGATCGGAGGCCGCCGCGATCCGCCACTGCGGCGAGGGAGGTTCAGCCGTCCCGCGATCTCGCAGTCGGCCTGGCTTCGAGGTCGGGTGGGCGCCGCCGGCCGAGAGGTCGGCTGGCGACACGACCGGACCAGCCGATTTTTTGCGCGCCGATCGGGACCGATGACGATGGGGTCGGCAGGCCGGACGCTTCGGGCCTGATCGTGAGCGTCCTGATCCCGACGTCTGGAGTCATGCGATCCATGGCGTCGATCCGATGCGCCCTGCGCCTGACCATTGACCAACGCCCGGATTTCCGGGGCGCAGGGCGACGAGGCCGGATCCCCTTTGCGCAGGGGATGTCCATGCGGCGTGGCTCGGCGGCGGTTCGCCCCAGGTTCTCAAAGCGGCTCCAGCGACCGCCAATGGTGCAACGTCTCCCCCAGCGTCGCAGCGAGGAACCGGTGCAATCGCGCCGCCTGGAGCCGGCGCCAGGCCATCTCCTGGGCGGTTTCCAGTTCGGAACATCCGGCGGCTTTCGATTTCGCGGAAGACGCCGCATCCGCTCCCAGCCCCTGCGGCCCTGCCGGGCGCCACGCTTCGAGCGCCGAAAGCAGCTCGGGTCCGTGGCCGTCGAAAGCCGAGCGCCAGGAGGCGCCGTCGCTCGACCGGGTGATCTCGACCGCCACGACCCAGCCGGAACCGGCGCGTGCGCGACGCCACAGCGCGTAGTCCGCGCGCAACCCGTCGCGACCATGAAAGACGCGTCGCTGCGCCTCGACCACGCGGGCCCGGAGCGGAGGGGCGCCGTCTCGCGGAAAGCTCTGCATCTCCGACGTCGACGGCGAAGGCTGCCTGGCGGTCATGGGGCCGTCCTTCTTTCGTCCGCGCTCAGGTCGACGATGCGTCGGCGCACGATCTCGGCG